>NZ_CAXFDV010000767.1:0-8544 GCF_964001545.1 uncultured Aquincola sp. | reverse complement strand
GAGTCAGATCACGAGGCGCGCTGCGCGCGCGGGCCACACGCCCTGCGCTGCTCGGCGCTCCAGATGCGCCCCCGGGCCCGCCCGCACGGCCCTGCGCAAAGGTCCACCGTCGCGCTCTGCGTTTCGGCTCGCGCTGCGCGCATCGCAGCCATCCCGTGCATGACGCCGCGCCCAAAGCGCAGCGTCGTTTTCCAGCCGAGCCTGCAAAGGGCTGGCGCCAGCCAACCCGAGCCGTGCGGTGGGTGGGGGGCGGTGGGGCGATTTCTGGGGCGGCGAGGAGCGCAGTGGCGAGGTCGGCGCGCGCAGCGCGCTTCGTGAACTGACTCGCGGCAATTGTCCGAGCGCAGTGAGCGACAGCGAACGTAGCGAGTTTTGCCGCGCGACCTCGCCGCGAGCACCGCAGCGCAGTCGGCGAAGCCGACCGCCCCAGCATGAGCCCCGCCGCCCCCCGCCCACCGCACGGCGGCCGAACAAAAACAGAACAGACGGCCCACGCACCACCGCACGACGGCCGAACAGGAGCAGCACATACAGAGAATGAAGACGGCCAAACGCCACCCCACCCCGTACAATCCCGTACAGCGCCCTGCCTCCAGTCACAGGGCCGCAGTCGATTCGCGACGTTCACCCTACCTTCCCGCCTTCCGACTGGTGCCCTCTGCGTGAGCGGCAGCAGGCAGGTAATCCCGCAGCACGCGGGCCCCCCGATGACCTTTGACCAACTCGGCCTCGCCGAGCCGATTCTTCGTGCCGTGCACGAGTATGGCTACACCACCCCCACGCCCATCCAGGCCCAGGCGATTCCCATCGTCCTGAATGGTGGCGACCTGCTGGGCGGTGCCCAGACCGGTACCGGCAAGACCGCCGGCTTCACCCTGCCGCTGCTGCACCGCCTGATGGCCCAGCCCGCGGTGCGCGATGCGCGCGGCCGTGTGCCGGTGCGCGGCCTCATCCTCACGCCCACCCGCGAACTGGCCGCGCAGGTGGAAGAAAGCGTGCGCAACTACGGCAAGTACAGCAAGCTCACCAGCATGGTGATGTTCGGCGGCGTGGGCATGCAGCCGCAGATCGACAAGCTGCGCCGCGGCGTCGACATCCTGGTGGCCACGCCCGGCCGCCTGCTCGACCACCACCAGCAAGGCACGCTGGACCTCAGCAAGGTCGAGATCTTCGTGCTCGACGAAGCCGACCGCATGCTGGACATGGGCTTCATCCACGACATCCGCAAGGTGCTGGCGGTGCTGCCCCAGGCCAAGCAGAGCCTGCTGTTCTCGGCCACTTTCAGCGACGAGATCAAGGCCCTGGCCGAGCGCCTGCTGAACAAGCCTTCGCTGGTGGAAGTGGCGCGCCGCAATGCCACCGCCGACACCATCGCGCAGAAGGTGCACCCGGTGGGCCGCGACCGCAAGAAGGAGCTGCTGGCGCACCTGATCAAGCGCGAGGACTGGCACCAGGTGCTGGTGTTCACGCGGATGAAGCACGGCGCCAACCGGCTGACCGAGTACCTGAACGACCAGGGCATCAGTGCCATGGCCATCCACGGCAACAAGAGCCAGGGTGCGCGCACCAAGGCGCTGGCCGACTTCAAGTCGGGCGACCTGACCTGCCTGGTGGCCACCGACATCGCGGCCCGCGGCATCGACATCGACCAGCTGCCGCACGTCGTCAACTTCGAGCTGCCCAACGTGCCCGAGGACTACGTGCACCGCATCGGCCGCACCGGCCGTGCCGGCGCGCAGGGCGAGGCGGTGTCGCTGGTGTGCCTGGACGAAGAGCTGTTCTTGTCCGACATCGAGAAGCTGATCAAGCGCAGCATCCCGCGTGAGACGGTGCCGGGCTTCGAAGTGCCGACCGGCGAGAAGGCCGAGCCCATCGTGCTGGGCCGCATGACCATCGGCGTCGGCGCGCCGCGCGGCGGCAGCCGTGGCGGTCGCCCGGGTGGCGGCGGCGGTGGTGGTGGCGGTGGCCGCTCCGGCGGCCGGCCGCAAGAGTCGCGCGGTGGCGAGCCGCGCCGTGCCTCGGGGGCGCCTTCGCAAGGCGGCCGGCCGGCCGGCGGTGGCGGTCATGCACCGCGCCCTGCGGGTGGTGGCGGTGGCGGTGGCCAGCATGCCGGCGGTGCACGCCCCGCAGGCAGTCAGCCGCGCCGCGACGATCGTCGTGGCGGTGGCAGCGGCAGCAGCGGCGGCGGCAACGGCGGCCGCCTGACGCAGCCCAAGCGCTGAAGCCCGGGCTGCGCGTGCTTGAACGCGCAGCACACAGGATGCGGCGCGGTGTTGCGCCGCGCTTGCATCCTGTCGCGCCTGGTCACAGCCAGCGCGCGCCGGGGTGGTTATGGTCGGGCTCATGCGTGACACACCCCTCACCGCCTGGCAGGGCATGGACCTGCAGGTGTTGCGCGGCGACGAAGAAGTCGACCGCGTGCCCGCCTCCGACATCGATCGCGTCGTTCTGGCCTATCACCGCGGCGGCGAAACGCCGGGCGATCTGGCCTATGCGGTACTCCTGACCCACAGCGCGGCCCTGCTGTTGTCGCCCGCCACCGGCATCGCCGGGCGCGTGCACTTCGAGCGCCAGGCGTTCTGGGCCGAACGGCCCTGCGTGTACTGGGTGCCGGCCGCACGTGCACCGCTGCCACGTGCCTTGCGCGGCGGCTGGTCGCTGTTTCCGCGCCGCCTGCCGCCCTACCTGCGCGTGCCCCGCGCCGAGGTGGAAGCCGACCTCGCCCGCTGGCCGGTGGAAGGCCCGCAGAGCTGGGAACAGCGCAAGTGGGAACGCATCGTGCGCAGCCGCCTGCTCCCTTCGGCAGCACCCGCAAACAAACCCTAGCCGCCCGCCCGGGCGGCGGTGCGGGTCACTTGAACACCCGCTCGCGCAGCCACTTGGTGGCCACCCATTTTTCGCCTTCCACCACCGGCGCGCCGCCGTGCAGCGTGCGGGTGATGGGGTGCGGCCGGTCGTAGCTGAAGAACACCGCATGGCCCTTGAGCGGGGCCACTTCCAGCGCCACGTCGGGGAAGGTGGTGCCGCCGCCGGCCGTGGGCGTGTTCAGGTAGGTCACCACCGTGGCCACGCGCTGGCCGCCCCGCTTGAGGATGGGCACCGAGCCCGGCTGCGCCGGGTCGAAGTAGTCGTGGTGCGGGCGGTATTCGGCCCCCGGGCCGTAGTGCAGCACCTGCAGGCCTTCGCCATGGTCCACCGGCCAGTCCAGCAGCCTGGCGATGCGGGCTTCCAGCTTGCGGGCCACGTCGTTCTCGCCGCGCTCGAAGAACATGCCGCGGCTGGTGCGGGCGGCGTTGACCTCGTTGCCGCCGGTGGCCACGTCCACCGTTTCGCTGCGGGCCATGCGCGGCGCGGCCAGCGCCACCAGCTCGTCGCATTCTTCGTCGGACAGCAGGCCCGCCACCACGACCACGCGCGGGTTGCGCATGGCCATGACCACGCGCACCTGACGGTCGCCGGCGTCCAGCAGGTTCAGGCCGCCGGGCTGCGCGATGTCGGGCACGGCGATGGGCACCGGCGGGCCGCCGGCCTTGTGCTGGTCGGCCAGGAAGCCGCTGAGCGCCACCTCCATGGCCTGCAGGGCGGCGTCTTCTTCCCAGCCGCTGGCGCGCATGGAGGTGAGCAAGGCCTCGGGGCCGTGGCCGGCCTGGGCCTGCGCCACGATCCAGGCGCGCAGTTCGGGCGTGATGGTTTGTGCGGTCATGACGTGATCTTGCGGCGGAACACCAGCCGGTCCGGCTCGGAGGCGGCGGGCTCGAAACGATAGCCGTCGAGGTTGAAGCCTTCCAGGCCCTTGGGCGTGACCAGACGTTGCTGCACCGCGTAACGCACCATCAGCCCCCGCGCGCGCTTGGCGAAGAAGCTGATGATCTTGTAGCGGTCGGTCTTCCAGTCCTCGAACACGCACTCCACCACCCGCGGCGCCAGCGCGCGGCGCCGGGCCACGCGGAAGTACTCCTGCGACGCGAGGTTGACGATGACCGGACTTTCGTTGCCGGCCGCCATCTGGTTGAGCTGCTGCGCCACCGTGTCGCCCCACCAGGCATACAGGTCGGCGCCCTGTGGGTTGGCCAGGCGCGTGCCCATCTCCAGCCGGTAGGGCTGCAGCCGGTCCATCGGGCGCAGCACGCCATACAGGCCCGACAGGATGGCCAGGTGCTGCTGCAGCCAGACCAGGTCGTCGGCACTCAGTTCGCGGGCGCGCAGGCCGTCGTACACGTCGCCGTTGAAGGCCAGCACCGCCGGGCGGCTGTTGTCGGGCGTGTGCCGCGGGCGCCAGGCCTTGTAGCGCGCCACGTTCAGCGCCGACAGATCAGGCGAGAGGTCCATCAACTCGCCGACGCCCTGGGCCGGCAAGGGCTTGAGCAGCTCGATCAGCCCGGCCGCCTGGCGGGTGAACAAGGGTTCGGTGGCCTGGGCCAGCACCTCGGGCGCCAGCGGAGAGTCATAGTCCAGCGACTTGGCCGGAGAGATCACGAAAAGCATGGCGCCGATTATCACGGCGGGCCGGCGCACCAGATGCTTGCCAAAGGCAAGCATTTCATGCCAGCATGGGCCGATGGACAACGCCCATCACGTGCCCGCCGATCAGGTCGAAGCCCTGCGGGGTTTCAGCCGCTTCTACACACGGCAGATCGGGCTGCTGCATGAGCACCTGCTCGATTCGCGCTTCACCCTGCCTGAGGCGCGTGTGCTGTGGGAACTGGCCCAGCAGCCCGGGCAGGCGGGCGTGAGCGCCGCCACGCTGGCGCGTGAGCTGCAGCTGGACGCCGGCTACCTGAGCCGCCTGCTCGCCGGCCTGAAGGCGCGCGGCCTGCTGCGCAGCCAGGTCAGCGCCACCGACGCGCGGCAGACCCTGCTGCGCCTGTCGGCCGCCGGCCGCAAGGCTTTTGCGCCGCTCGACCAACGCTCGCAACAGCGCACGGCGGCCTTGCTGGGCGCGCTGCCACCGGCGCAGCGGCAGGCCCTGGTGGGCAGCGCGGGCCAGCTGCAGGCGCTGCTGCAGCGTGCCGACCAGGCCTTGTCCCAGCCCAGGCCGTCACCAGGCGCAACCCCTGCCCCGCCGGCCTGGCGCCTGCGCGCCCACCAGAGCGGCGACCTGGGCTGGGTGGTGGCCCGCCATGGCGCGCTGTACCACGCCGAATACGGCTGGGGCCTGCGCTTCGAAGCGCTGGTGGCCGGGCTGTGTGCCCGCTTCGTCGAGCAGTTCGATGCCCGGCGCGAGGCCTGCTTGATCGCCGAGTGGCCCGCCCCTGAGGGCGAATCCGGCGCGCCCGGCCAGCCCATCGGCAGCGTGTTCCTGGTGCAGGCCTGCGACGAGGCCGGCACGCCCGAGCCCGGCGTCGCCCAGTTGCGCATGCTGCTGGTGGAGCCGGCGGCCCGCGGGGTGGGTGTGGGCGACGGGCTGGTGGCCGAATGCATCCGCTTTGCGCAGGCGGCGGGCTACCAGCGCCTGCGGCTGTGGACCAACGACATGCTGCTGGCGGCGCGGCGGCTGTACGTGCGGCATGGCTGGCAGCTGGTGGCCAGCGAACCGCATGCCGACTTCGGCATTCCGATGGTGGGCGAGATCTGGGAGCGGCCGCTGGGCGGCAACGGCGCCCGCGCCACATAAGCTTGCGGCGGATGACACCGCCCGCCCCAGCCACCACCCCTGCCAACACGCCCTGCCCCTGCGGCAGTGGCCAGTGGCTGCCGCAGTGCTGCGGCCGCTTCCATGCCGGCCCGCTGCACCTGCAGGCGCCCGATGCCGCCGCGCTGATGCGCTCGCGCTACAGCGCCTTCGTGCTGCAGGACGCCGACTACCTGCTGCAGACCTGGCACCCGCGCACCCGGCCCGCGCAGATCGACTTCGAGCCCGGCCTGCGCTGGCTGGGCCTGCAGGTGCGCCGCCATGTGCCAGAGCCGGACGGCCGCGCCGAGGTGGAGTTCGTCGCCCGCAGCAAGCTGGGCGGCCGCGCCCACCGGCTGCACGAAACCAGCCGCTTCGTGCAGGAAGACGGCCGCTGGTTCTACGTGGACGGCGACCTGCACGCGGGCTGACCGCCGGCACCCTCAAGGCCCGCGGCGGGCCGCCGATATCCAGCAGTCCCGCGTCCACGGTGGCCGTTGCCGCCATGCCAGAGCTGTTGCCATGAACCTGTCGCGCCGCCGTCTGCTGTCGTCCACCATCCGGCTGGCGCCCCTGGCCACCCTGGCGGCCTGCCTGCCGGCCTGGCCTGTCGCAGCACACGCGCAGGCCAAGAGCCGGCCGGTGCTCACCGTGCAGTCGGGCGACCGGCCCGGTGTCGACTTCGACATGCCGGCGCTGCAGGCCCTGCCGCAGCACCAATTCCGCACCAGCACGCCCTGGTATCCGCAGCCGGTGAGCTTCAGCGGCCCGCTGCTGCGCGACGTGCTGGCATCGGCCGGCGCCCGCGGCACCACGGTACGCGCCGTGGCGCTGAACGACTACAAGGTGGAGCTGCCGATGTCCGACATCGACCGCTTCGACGTCATCGTGGCGCTGCTGCTGGACGGCAAACCGATGCCGGTGCGCGAGCGCGGGCCGCTGTTCATCGTGTACCCCTTCGACACCAGCGTGGAATTGCGGTCCGAGAAGTACTACAGCCGCAGCGCCTGGCAGCTGCGCCGCATCGAGGTGCACTGACGCCGGCGCCGCCGCCCCCATGCCGCAGACCGACGCCGACGCACTGCTGCTGGCCGGGACCAGCCGCCTGCGCACCTCGCGCTGGCTGATCGCCATCGCCAGCGTGCTGCTGATGGCCTTTGCGGTGGTGGGCTGGGTGCAGCAGCGGCAGATGGCGCTGCTGTCGGGCGCGGTGCAATACAACAGCGACAACATCGTCTGGAGCTTCTACCAGCTGCACAGCGAATTCCTGCTGCTGCGCGACGAGCTCCAGCAGGCCGCCCGCGCGCCCGATGCGCTGGACGCCGAAGCCCTGCAGCAGCGCTACGACATCTTCGTCAGCCGGCTGCCGCTGGTGGCACCGCAGCGCACCGCCCGGGTGTTTCCGGTGGGGCCGGAGCAGACGCGGGTGCTGGCCCGGGTGGAAGCCTTCGTGAAGGAGGCCGACCGGCTGCTGGGTCCCGCGCCCGAACGGCCCTTCGCGCCCGCCACCGACGCGCCGGCGCTGCTGCAGGCGCTGGATCCGCTGGGGGCCGAGCTGCATGGCCTGTCGCTGTGGGCCACGGTGCAGGTGGCCGACCAGGTGGGCCGCCGCAATGAAGCCGTGCGCGAGCAGAACCGCCTGGCCATCGGCCTGACGGTGTTCCAGGGCCTGCTGACGCTGGCCTTTGCCGCCGTGGTGGTGCGCCAGTTGCGTGCGCTGGCCGAACGCGGCGTGGCCCTGGAAGGCCTGGCCTCGCGCTGGCGCCAGGCGCGCCGCGATGCGGAAGCGGCCAGCAGCGCCAAGAGCAGCTTCCTGGCCAACATGAGCCATGAGATCCGCACGCCGCTGACCTCCATCATCGGCTTTGCGGAGCTGCTGCTCGACCCGGCGCAGACGCCGGCCGACCGCACCGCCGCGGTGCACACCATCCGGCGCAACGGCGAGCACCTGCTGCAGGTGATCAACGACATCCTGGACCTGTCCAAGATCGAGACCGGCAAGCTGGACATCGAGCTGTGCGCCACCGAACTGCCTGTGCTGGTGCGTGAGGTGGCCTCGCTCACCGGCCCGCGGGCGCGGCACAAGGGCCTGGCCTTTGCGGTGCAGGCGCCCGGCGTGCTGCCGCTGCGCCTGCACACCGACGGCCTGCGTCTCAAGCAGATCCTGCTGAACCTGTGCGGCAATGCCGTCAAGTTCACGAACGACGGCACGGTGACGCTGGCGCTGCGGCTGGACCCGGCGGCCGGCCAGCTGCACTTCGAGGTGACGGACACCGGCATCGGCATGACGGCGGCGCAGCAGGAGCGGCTGTTCCAGCCCTTCAGCCAGGGCGACGTGTCCATCACCCGCCGCTTTGGCGGCACCGGCCTCGGGCTCTCGTTGTCCACCCAGCTGGCGCAGTCGCTGGGCGGGGCCATCGGCGTGAGCAGCGAGCCTGGCGTGGGCAGCCGCTTCACGTTGACGCTGCCACTGACGCCGCAGGCGCTGCAGGAGGCCGCGCCCTGGCCCGCCGACTGGCTGGACGCAGACACCGCCGGGACAGCCGGCAGCGCAGTGGCCACCACCGGCTGCACGCCCGCCGCGCCGGTGCCCCGCCTGCAAGGCCAGGTGCTGCTGGCCGAAGACGGCTGCGACAACCAGCGCCTGATCGGTGCCTACCTGCAGCGCGCGGGGCTGCAGCACACGCTGGCCGGTGACGGCCGCCAGGCCGTGGCCACCGCGCTGGCCGGCCGCTTCGACCTCGTGTTGATGGACATCCAGATGCCGGTGCTCGACGGCGTGGGCGCCTTGCAGCAGCTGCGGGCCGCGGGGCACGCGGGGCCGGTGATCGCGCTGACCGCCAACGTGATGGCCAGCGACGTGGCGCACTACCGCGCGCTCGGCTTCAACGACGTGCTGGCCAAGCCGCTGCAGCTCGACCGCTTTTATGCGG
>NZ_CAXFDV010000766.1:0-7033 GCF_964001545.1 uncultured Aquincola sp. | reverse complement strand
GGCAACCGCACCTACCTGCTGCAGGACGCCAACGGCCAGATCATCGAGACGCATTCGGTCTCGGCCGGCCTGGACTACCCCGGCGTCGGCCCCGAGCATGCGTACCTGAAGGACATCAATCGGGCCGAGTACGTCGGCATCACCGACGACGAGGCGATGGCCGCCTTCCACCGGCTGTGCCGCATCGAAGGCATCATCCCCGCGCTGGAGAGCAGCCATGCGGTGGCGCAGGCCATCAAGATGGCGCCCACGATGCGGCCCGACCAGAGCCTGCTGGTCAACCTCAGCGGCCGGGGCGACAAGGACATCAACACCGTGGCCGAGATCTCCGGCGTTTCGCTGATGAAGGGCTCGCTGTCATGAGCCGCATCACCGACACCTTCGCCGCGCTCCAGGCACAGGGCCGCAAGGCACTGATCCCCTACGTCACCACCGGCGACCCGTACGCCGACGTCACGCCCGAGCTGATGGCCGCGCTGGCCGATGCCGGTGCCGACGTGATCGAGCTGGGCGTGCCGTTCTCCGACCCGATGGCCGACGGCCCGGTGATCCAGCAGGCTTCCGAGCGTGCGCTGGCCAAGGGCATCGGCCTGCCGCAGGTGCTGGCCGCGGTGCGCGCCTTCCGCGAGCGCAACACCACCACGCCGGTGGTGCTGATGGGCTATGCCAACCCGGTCGAGCGCTACGGCGTCGAGCGCTTCGTCACCGACGCGGCGGCCGCCGGCGTCGACGGCGTGCTGATCGTCGACTACCCGCCCGAGGAGTGCGAGGCCTTTGCCGCGCTGCTGCGCAAGGTGCAGATGGACCCCATCTTCCTGCTGGCGCCCACCTCCACCGAGGCGCGCATGAAGAGCGTGGGCCGCATCGCCAGCGGCTATGTGTACTACGTGTCGCTCAAGGGCGTGACCGGCGCCGGCCACCTGGACACCGCCGCGGTGGCGGCCATGGTGCCGCGCATCAAGGCCCACGTGAAAGTGCCGGTGGGTGTGGGCTTCGGCATCCGCGACGCCGCCACCGCCCAGGCCGTGGCCCGGGTGTCCGATGCGGTGGTCATCGGCTCGCGCCTCGTCCAGATCCTCGAAACCCAGTCCCGCGACCAGGTCGCCCCGGCGGCGGCGGCGTTCATCGCCGAGATCCGCGCCGCGCTAGACGAAGGAGTGTCTTCATGAGTTGGCTTGAAAAGCTGCTGCCGCCCAAGATCCAGCCCACCGACCCGAACGAGCGCCGCACGGTGCCCGAGGGCCTGTGGATCAAGTGCCCCTCGTGCGAAACGGTGCTGTACAAGACCGACCTGGAGCAGAACGTCAACGTCTGCCCCAAGTGCAGCCATCACCACCGCATCGGCGCCCGCCAGCGGCTCGATGCCTTCCTCGACCCCGAGGGTCGCTACGAGATCGGCCACGAGGTGCTGCCGGTCGACGCGCTCAAGTTCAAGGACAGCAAGAAGTACCCCGAGCGGCTGAAGGACGCGCTGGAAACCACCGGCGAGACCGATGCGCTGGTGGTGGTGGGCGGCGCGGTGCACACCGTGCCGCTGGTGGCCGCCTGCTTCGAGTTCGACTTCATGGGCGGCTCGATGGGCTCGGTGGTGGGTGAACGCTTCGTGCGCGGCGTGGAAGCCGCGGTCGAGCAGCGCGTGCCCTTCGTCTGCTTCACCGCCACCGGCGGCGCCCGCATGCAGGAAGGGCTGCTGAGCCTGATGCAGATGGCCAAGACCAATGCTGCGCTCACCCGCCTGGCCAAGGCCCGGCTGCCTTACATCAGCGTGCTCACCGACCCCACCATGGGCGGTGTGTCGGCCAGCTTCGCCTTCGTGGGCGACGTGGTGATGGCCGAGCCCAAGGCGCTGATCGGCTTTGCCGGCCCGCGCGTGATCGAGAACACCGTGCGCGAGAAGCTGCCAGAAGGCTTCCAGCGCTCGGAATTCCTGGTGCAAAAGGGCGCGATCGACATGATCGTGGACCGCCGCCAGCTGCGCGCCACCATCGCCAGCGCGCTGAGCATGCTGCAGCGCCAAAGCGCCGACGCGGTCGCCTGACACGCCGTCGCAGGGTCGCCTGACCCTTCGGCCCGGCGTCGTCGGTCGCCGCGCTACCATGCGCGCCCATGCTGACGACGCCCCCCCGCTCGCTCGCCGACTGGCTGGCCCACTGCGAGCGCCTGCACCCCAAGAACATCGACATGACGCTGGACCGCGTGCGCGCGGTCGCCCAGCGCCTGGGCATCCGTTTCAGCGTGCCGGTGATCACCGTGGCCGGCACCAACGGCAAGGGCTCCACCTGCGCCATGCTGGAAGCCATCGCCCAGTGCGCCGGCTACCGCGTGGGCCTGTACATCAAGCCGCACCTGGTGCACTTCGAGGAGCGCTGCCGCATCAACGGCCGCATGGCCGACGAAGCCACGCTGCTGCCGCACTTCGAGGCGGTGGAAGCCGCCCGCGGCGACACCACGCTGAGCTACTTCGAGTTCACGATGCTGGCCATCCTGCGCACCTTCATGCATGCGCCGCTGGACCTGGTGATCCTGGAAGTGGGCCTGGGCGGCCGGCTGGACGCGGTCAACATCATCGACACCGATTGCGCGGTGATCACCAGCATCGACCTCGACCATACCGAGTGGCTGGGCCCGACGCGTGAAGACATCGGCCGCGAGAAGGCGCACATCATGCGGCCGGGCAAGCCGGCGATCGTCAGCGACCCGATGCCGCCGCAGACGGTGATCTACCATGCGCAGGCCATCGGCGCCGACCTCTGGCTGGCGGGCCGCGATTTCCGCCACAGCGGCGACCGCCAGCAGTGGCAGTGGGCCGGCCGCCAGCGGCGCTTCAGTGCGCTGGCCTATCCGGCGCTGCGTGGCGCCAACCAGCTGCTCAATGCCGCCGGTGCGCTGGCGGTGTTCGAGGCGCTGTACCAGCAGCTGCCCATCACCGCGCAGGCGGTGCGCCAGGGCCTGGCGCTGGTCGACCTGCCGGGCCGTTTCCAGATCGTGCCCGGCCAGCCCACGCTGGTGCTGGACGTGGCGCACAACGCGCAGTCGGTGGCGGCGCTGGCGCTCAACCTCGACCAGATGGGCTTTTTCCCGCGCACGCATGCGGTGTTCGGCGCCATGCGCGACAAGGACCTGCCCGCGCTGCTGGCCAAGCTCTCGCCGCTGGTGGACCACTGGCACCTGTGCAACCTGGACACCGCCCGCGCCGCCACCGCCGACGAGCTGGCCGCCGCGGTGCAGGCCATGCCGCGCCAGCAGCCGGTGACGGTGCACACCCACCCCGACCCGGCGGCTGCACTGGCCGCCGCGGTGGCCGCCGCAGACCCGGCTGATAGAATCGTGGTCTTCGGTTCTTTCTACACCGTAGGCGGCGTGCTGAAGGACGGTTTGCCGCGGCTGAGCGCCAAGCACACGGGTTGACCCCCAGGGGTTGACTCCACGGCCGGCAGTCTTGCCCAGGCCGGTGCCGCCCGGCCAGCCCTTCCGATCGCCCCGACCCCTTCCCACGCATGGGCCTGCTGTCCTTCTTCAAGCGCCAACCTTCCGCAGCCCGCGAGCCCGCCGACCCGGCCGAGGCTGTCCAGCGGGCCCGCACCGTCGCCCGCCGGCGGCTCATCGGCGCCGTGCTGCTGCTGGGCGTGGGCGTCATCGGCTTCCCGATGCTGTTCGAAACCCAGCCGCGGCCCATCCCGGTGGACATCCCGATCGAGATCCCGCGCAAGGAAAGCGCCGCGCCGCTGGAAGTGCCGCCCACCCGCAGCGCCCAGCGCAGCCAGCCGCCCGCCGAAGAGGTGCTGACCGAGAAGGCCGGCGATGCCGGTCGCGAGGTGCCAGCGCCCGCCGCGGCTGCGCCCAAGGCAGCGTCCTCATCCGCCGACAAGCACGACGCCGAGGCCGACAAGCGCCACGCCGCTGAAAAGCGCGAGGCGGACAAGCGCGAAGCCGACAAGAAGGAAGCCGAGCGCCGCGAAGCCGCCGAAAAGGCTGCCGACAAGCGCGAGCGTGACCGCGCCGCCGCCGAGCAGGCCGCCAAGGCCGCCGCTGCCGCCGCCGCCAAGCCCAAGGACGACACCCAGCGTGCGCGCGCGCTGCTCGAAGGCAAGTCCGACGCCAAGGCCTCCGAGCCGGCCGCCGGCCGCTTCGTGGTGCAGGTGGGCGCCTTCGCCGATGCCGATGCGGTGCGCGATGCCCGCGCCAAGGTCGAGAAGCTGGGCCTGAAGACCTACACCCAGGTGGTGGAGACCAGCGGCGGCAAGCGCACCCGGGTGCGCGTGGGTCCGTTCAGCACCCGCGACGAAGCCGACAAGGCCTCTTCCAAGATGCGTTCCGCCGGCCTGGCGCCGGCCGTGCTCACCCTCTGACGGGCGGGCCATGACGCCGGTGGAAGTCGCCTCCTCGCTCGGCTGGGTCGACCTGGCCCTGCTGGCGGTGCTGGCCGTCTCCGTCATCGTCGGGCTGTGGCGGGGCTTGATTTTCGAAGTCTTGTCCCTCATAGGTTGGGTGGTGGCCTACATCGCGGCGCAGGCCTTCACGCCCACCGTGGCGGCCCATCTGCCGGTGGGTGAGCCGCAGAGCATGGTCAATGTCGGTGCGGCGTTTGCACTGACCTTCGTGCTGGCCTTGATGCTGTGGAGCTTGCTGGCCCGGCTGGTCAGCCTGCTGGTCAAGGCCACGCCGCTGAGTGTCGTGGACCGCGTGCTGGGCGCGGGTTTCGGGCTGTTGCGCGGCGGCGTGTTGCTGCTGGCACTGGCCACGGTGATTGCATTCACGCCTGCGGCCGCCTCGGCGCAGTGGCAGGAATCTCGAGGTGCGGCATGGCTTGGTGCCATGCTGCAGGAACTGAAGCCGGTGTTGCCGGTGAACGTGGCCCGGCACCTTCCGGGCTGAAGGAAACAACCATGTGTGGCATCGTCGGCGTCATCTCGCATGCGCCCGTCAACCAATTGATCTATGACGCGCTGCTGCTGCTGCAGCACCGCGGCCAGGACGCCGCCGGCATCGTCACGATGCAGGGCACCAAGTGCTTCATGCACAAGGCGCGCGGCATGGTGCGCGACGTCTTCCGCACCCGCAACATGCGTGGCCTGCCGGGCGACGTGGGCCTGGGCCAGGTGCGCTACCCCACCGCCGGCAACGCCTACAGCGAAGAAGAGGCGCAGCCCTTCTACGTCAACGCGCCCTTCGGCATCGTGCTGGTGCACAACGGCAACCTCACCAATGCGCTGGCGCTCAAGCAGGAGTTGGTGGACGTCGACCGCCGCCACATCAACACCGAGAGCGACACCGAGGTGCTGATCAACGTGCTGGCGCACGAGCTGGCCCGCGCCGCACGCGACAAGACGCTGAACCCCGAGGTCATCTTCGAGGCGGTGGCCGCGGTGCACAAGCGCATCAAGGGCTCGTATGCGGTAGTGGCGCTGATCGCCGGCTACGGCCTGCTGGCCTTCCGCGATCCGTTCGGCATCCGCCCGCTGGTGTTCGGCGAGGCCGTCACCCCCGAGGGCCGCACCGTGATGGTGGGCAGTGAAACCGTGGCCATCGAAGGCACCGGCCATGCCGTCACCCGCGACGTGGCGCCGGGCGAGGCGATCTTCATCGACCTCGAAGGCACCGTGCACAGCCAGCAGTGCGCCGAGTCGCCCACGCTCAACCCCTGCATGTTCGAGTTCGTCTACCTGGCGCGGCCCGATTCCGTGATCGACGGCATCTCGGTCTACCAGGCGCGGCTGAACATGGGCGAGACGCTGGCCCAGCGCGTCATCTCCACCATGCCGCCGAACGAGATCGACGTGGTGATCCCCATCCCCGAGTCGAGCCGGCCTTCGGCCATGCAGCTGGCGCAGAAGCTGGGCAAGCCCTACCGCGAAGGCTTCGTCAAGAACCGCTACGTCGGCCGCACCTTCATCATGCCGGGGCAGGGCGTGCGCAAGAAGAGCGTGCGCCAGAAGCTCAACGCCATCGGCGTGGAGTTCAAGGGCCGTAACGTGCTGCTGGTGGACGATTCAATCGTGCGCGGCAACACCAGCAAGGAAATCGTGCAGATGGCCCGCGAAGCCGGCGCCCGCAAGGTGTACCTGGCCTCGGCCGCGCCGCCGGTGCGCTTTCCGAACGTGTACGGCATCGACATGCCCACGCGTGAAGAGCTGATCGCCCACGACCGCACCATTGAAGAGGTGCGCGAGTACATCGGCGCCGATGCGCTGATCTACCAGGACGTGGACGCGATGAAGCGCGTGGTGCGCACGCTCAACGAAGGCATCAACACCTTCGAGGCTTCGTGCTTCGACGGGCTGTACATCACCGGCGAAGTGACGGCCGCCGACTTCACCGCGATGGAGCAGCAGCGCCGCTCCCAGGGCACCGAAGAAGAAGAAGCCAACCGCAGCCGCCTGGCCCTGCAAAGCGCCACCGAGCAAGCCTGAAGGCGCATACGCATGAAAAAACCCGTCCGCACCCGCATCGCGCCGTCGCCCACCGGCTTTTTGCACCTGGGCACCGCGCGCACCGCGCTGTTCTCGTGGGCCTATGCCCGCCACTACGGTGGTGAGTTCGTGCTGCGCATCGAGGACACCGACGTCGCCCGCTCCACGCAGGATTCGGTCGACCAGATCCTGCAGGCCATGCGCTGGCTGGGCCTGGACTACGACGAAGGACCGATCTACCAGATGCGCCGGCTGGACCGTTACCGCGAGGTCATCGACCAGATGCTGGCCGCCGGCACCGCCTACCGCTGCTACGCCACGCCGGCCGAGCTGGACGAGATGCGCGAAGCCCAGCGCGCCCGCGGCGAAAAGACCCACTACGACCGCCGCTGGCGGCCCGAGCCGGGCAAGGTGCTGCCGCCGCCGCCCGTGGGCGTGGCACCGGCCATCCGCTTCGCCAACCCGGTGGACGGCGTGGTGACCTGGGATGACGTGGTCAAGGGCCCCATCAGCATCGCCAACCGTGAGATCGACGACCTGATCATCGTGCGGCCCGACGGTGTGCCCACCTACAACTTCGCGGTGGTGGTGGACGACTGGGACATGAACATCACCCATGTGTT
>NZ_CAXFDV010000765.1:0-2201 GCF_964001545.1 uncultured Aquincola sp. | reverse complement strand
CCGTGCCGCGGCGCATGCGGTCGCCGAAGCGCTGGCCCGCATCGCCACCCACGATGAAGCTGCCGCCGCGCATGCCGTCGAGGTTGCCGGGCAGCGCCGATGCGGCCCAGTCGCCCACGCTGCCCTGCACCTGCAGCCGGCCACCGGCCATCTCGCAGGCGGCCAGCAGGCCGGCGTCGCCGTGCACCAGGAGTTCACCGCCCGTCATGCCGGCGCCCACGTAGTCGCCGGCCGGGCCTTCGACCACCAGGCTGCCGGCGGCCAAGCCGGTGCCGATACGGTCGAAGCGGCTGCAGTCGCCCACCAGGCGCAGCGCCGGCTGGTCGCCGTCGGTGTCGTGCCGCTGCACGCTGAACCACTCGGCCAGCGGCACGCTGTGGTTGCCGTGGCCAAAGGGCAACTGCTCGATCTGCGCCACCGTCAGGTCGGCCAACGTGGCCGGCAGCAGCCCGCGCAGGTCCACACGCAGCGACGGCGCCTGGCGCAGGGTGAGGTCGATGCGCACCGCGGTCATGGCAGCAACTTGTGCAGATGGAAGTGAAAGGGCCCCAGCTTGCCACCGTAGTTGCCGGCGCCGATGCGCACCAGGCCGCCCGCGCGGCCGATGCCGATGCCGGCCTGGATGCCGGCCTTCATCGCCGCGGCCACGTCGGCTTCGGTCAGGCCGTCGATCACCACCTCCATCACGCAGCGGGTGTCGGGCGTGATCTGGGTCTTGTCGACCAGGCCGTACAGCGTGGGGCAGTAGGCGTCGTTGGTGGAGGCGCTGAGGCTGGCGTACTTGCTGCCCACCTTGGAGCCCGAACGCACCACGCCGCCCGGAAACGGCATCACCACGTTGGGCAGGCGCTTCATCGCGGCCACCGCGGCTTCGGACACGGCCAGCGCCGCGTCCACATCCGTGGCCATGAACAGCAGGTTGCCGCCGCCCACGGCCTTGGTCACCGCCGTGGTTTCCTGGGCCACGAACTCGCCGTCCATCACGGGCACGCGCCAGTAGCGCACGCCGTCGATCACCTTGGAGATCTGCCAGCCATCGCCGAAGAAGCGCAGGTTGCGGCCCAGGGCCACGGCCTCGCCTTCAGAGATGCCGGCATACACCGCGGTGGTGGGGCAGGTGAGCACGCATTGGCCCACGCGCCGCTCGATCTGCTTGGCCAGTTCCTTGCCGCTCATCGAGAAGATGAGCACGCTCACACCCGGCCGGCCGTCGGGCGTTTCATCGGGGCCCAGCGTGCGCTCGATGCCGGCCTCGCAGCCGCAGGCGATCACCGAGGTGGCAAAGCCGGTGGCACTCACCGCCGCGTTCATCGCCCAGGTGGCGTTGTGCGCGGTGATCAGGATGCGCGTGGCCTTCATCGGAAAGGCCTCGGCGAAGCTGTCGTCGATGACGACGCCGTTGTGCTGCGCGGTCATCCGCCGCCCTCCGCCTGGAAGCAGGCCACCGGCAGCAACCGGCCGCCGTTGCAGCAGCTGCACAGCTCGTCGTGGCTGATGGCCGCGGCATCGAAGGGCACCGAGCCCAGGCGGTCGAAGTGGCGGCGCAGGGTTTTTTCGATGCCGCGGTCGTACTCAGGCTCGACGAAGTAGGTGCCGCCGGTGGGCACGGCCAGCACCTGGCCGCGCCGGGCCACGGCCACGCCGTCCTTGAACACCCATTCGGGCTGGGCGAACATCTTTTCGCGGTCGGGCTCGTCCCGGTACACCGCGATGTCGGCCGCCGCGCCCAGGCCCAGGTGGCCGCGGTCCTTCAGGCCCAGCAACCGGGCCGGTGCGGCGCGGGTCATGATGGCGATCTCGTTCAGCGTCAGCTCGCGCGTGATGCCCTTGAGCGCGGCCTGCGAAGCCACGTCGGGGTGCAGCCTGGCCAGTTGCTCTTCGCGGAAGCTGCGGTCCATCAACATCTTGATCAGGTGCGGGTAGCTGGTGAAGGGGCCGCCGTTGGGGTGGTCGGTGGTCAGCACCACCCGCCACGGGTCTTTGACCAGCAAGAAGATCTCCAGCCCGATGACCCATTGCAGCGCATTGACGTAGCTCTGCTCGCGGTAGCGGAAGGGCACCACGCCGCAGCCGGCTTCGCATTCGATGTCGGCGCCGATCCACTTGCGCGGATGCGCAAAGCCCGACTGCGCATGCTGGCGCATGGTGTCGCCCGAGGCGGTGACCGTCTGGCCGAACATGATCTGCCCGACGTCGATGCT
>NZ_CAXFDV010000764.1:0-3637 GCF_964001545.1 uncultured Aquincola sp. | reverse complement strand
CGGGCTGGCGGGCCGGGTGTCGGGCAGCGCCGGCTTCGACGGCGTGATGTTCGGCGCCGCCACCACCGTGGCCTTCAGCCTGGTGGTGCAGATCGGCGAGCAGGTGGACTACCTGCGCTTTCTGCCCAAGAAGACGCATGCCAACCGCCGGCGCTGGTGGGCCGCGGTGCTGGTGGCCGGGCCGGGCTGGGTGGTGCCCGGCATGCTCAAGATGCTGGGCGGCGCCTTCCTGGCCTTCGTGGCGCTGCAGCACCAGGTGGCCACCGAGAAGGTGGGCGACCCCACGCAGATGTACATCGCCGGCTTCGGCTACGTGTTCGACCACCCGGAGTGGGCGCTGCTGGCCACGGTGGTGTTCGTCATCGTGGCGCAGGTCAAGATCAACCTCACCAACGCCTATGCGGGCTCGCTGGCCTGGAGCAACTTTTTCGCGCGGCTGACGCACAGCCACCCGGGCCGCGTGGTGTGGCTGGTGTTCAACGTGCTCATCGCGGTGATGCTGATGACGCTGGGCGTGTTCGAGGCGCTGGAACGTGTGCTGGGCCTCTACAGCAACGTGGCCATCGCCTGGGTGGGCGCGCTGGTGGCCGACCTGGTGATCAACAAGCCCATGGGCTGGAGCCCGCGCGGCATCGAGTTCCGCCGCGCCTACCTCTACGACATCAACCCGGTGGGCCTGGGCGCCACGCTGGCCGCGGCCGGGCTGGCAGTGGCCGCTTATGCCGGCCTCTTCGGGCCGGTGGCGGCGGCGTTTTCGCCCTTCATCGCGCTGGCGGCGGCGCTGCTGCTGTCACCCGCGCTGGCGTGGTGGACGCAGGGCCGCTGGTACATCGCCCGCCGCAGCGCGCAGGCCTGGGCGCCGGGGCAGACGGTGACCTGCTCGGTGTGCGAGAACAAGTTCGAGGCCGAGGACATGGCCCACTGCCCGGCCTACGAAGCGCCCATCTGCAGCCTGTGCTGCACGCTGGAATCGCGCTGCCACGACCGGTGCAAGACCGGCGCCCGCGCATCGGAACAAGTGGGCCGGGCGCTGTCGGCGCTGCTGCCGCCCGGCGTGGCGGTGCACAGCCACCGCCGCGTGGCGCAGTACCTGGGCGTGGCGCTGTCGCTGGTGGCGCTGCTGGCCACCATCCTGGGCGTGGTGTACGACCAGGAGACCGTGGTGGGCGCGGCCAATGCCCAGGCCTTGCGTGCGCCGCTGCTCAAGGTGTTTGCGCTGCTGTCGCTGGTGGTGGCGGTGGCGGCCTGGTGGATCGTGCTGGCCACCGAAAGCCGGCGCATGGCGCAGGACGAATCGAACCGGCAGAACGAGCTGCTCACGCGTGAGATCGAAGCCCACAAGCGCACCGACGCCGCGCTGCAGGCCGCGAAAGACCTGGCCGAAGCCGCCAACCAGGCCAAGACGCGCTACGTGGCCGGCATCACCCATGAGCTGCGCACGCCGCTCAACAGCATCCTGGGCTATGCGCAGATATTGCTGAAGGACGAGCGCATCCAGGGTGCGCGCCGTGCCTCGGTGGACACCATCCACCGCAGCGGCGAGCACCTGCGCGGCTTGATCGAAGGCCTGCTGGACCTCGCTCGCATCGAAGCCGGCCGCCTGCGGCTGGACCCGGCGCCCATGGCCATGCACGAGTTCCTGGACGACCTGGTGCGCATGGTGCAGCCGCAGGCCGAGGCCAAGGGCCTGGCCTTTGCGGTGCAAACCAGCGGCCGCGTGCCCGCCTACGTGAAGGCCGATGCCAAGCGGCTGCGGCAGATCCTCATCAACCTGCTGGGCAATGCGGTGCGCTTCACGGACCAGGGCGGCGTGACGCTGCGGCTGGACTACCGGCGCGAGGTGGTGCGCTTCGAGGTCATCGACACCGGCATCGGCATCGCCGCCGAAGACCAGGAACGCATCTTCATGCCCTTCGAGCGCGGCAGCGCCGGCCGCCGCACCGGCGAGCCCGGCACCGGCCTGGGCCTGACCATCACCCACCTGCTCACCCAACTGATGGGCGGCGAGCTGACGCTGCGCAGCGCGCCCGGCCAGGGCAGCACCTTCACCGTGCGGCTGTACCTGCGCGAGATCGGCGAGCCCGCGGTGGCGCGGCCCACGCACCGGCCCGTCAGCGGCTACTTCGGCGCGCGCCGCACACTGCTGGTGGTGGACGACCAGCCCACCCACCGGCAGATGCTGGCCGGCATGCTGATGCCGCTGGGCTTTCGCATCCGCGAGGCGGCCAGTGGCCGCGAATGCATCGAGAGCGTGCAGGAGCACCTGCCCGATGCGGTGCTGCTGGACCTGACCATGGACGGCATGGACGGCTGGCAGACCGCGCTGGCGCTGCGCGCCGCGGGCTTTGCCACGCTGCCCATCATCATCGTCTCGGCCAATGCCTTCGAGAACCAGGCCGAGCGCCTGGCCGCAGCGCAATGCCAGGGCTTCGTCGACAAGCCGGTGATGGAGTCGGAGCTGCTGGCCCAGCTGCAAAAGCACCTGCAGATCGAATGGCTGGCCGAGCTGGCGCTGCCGCACTGGGCCGCCGGCGGCCTGCCCGCGCCCACCGCGGTGCCCGGGCTGCCGCTGCTGCCGCCCGGCGTGCTCGGCGAGCTGCTGCGCGACGCCCGCCTGGGGCATGTGCACGGCCTGCAGCGCACGCTGGACAACGCGCTGCGCCGCCACCCCGACTGCGCGCTGGAAATCGCCCGCCTGCGCCAGGCGGTGGACCGCTACGAGCTGGACGCCCTGGCCGACGAACTGGCCGGCCAGCTGCGCACCGAGACCGACGATGACGACGAACTGCAAGAGGAGCCTGTGCGATGAGTGCGCGTGATCCGATGAATCTGGGCAGGATTGTTCTGGTGGTCGACGATGCCCCGCAGTCGCTCGGCCCGCTGGTGGCCGCTCTGGAAGACGACGGCTACACCGTGCTGGTGGCCCGCGACGGCGCGCAGGCGCTGGAACGGCTGGGCCTGGTGGTGCCCGACGCCATCCTGCTGGACGCGGTGATGCCCGGGCTCTCGGGCTTCGAGACCTGCCGCCGGATCAAGGCAGACCCGGCGCTGTCGCACATTCCGGTGATCTTCATGACAGGGCTGTCGGAGACCACGCACATCGTCGAAGGCTTCGACAGCGGCGGCGTCGACTACGTGGTCAAGCCGCTGCAGGCGCCCGAAGTGCTGGCCCGCCTGGCCACCCATGTGCGCAATGCGCGCAGCGTGCGCCTGGCGCGCGAGGCGGTGGACGTGGCCGGCTTCGGCGTGCTGGTGCTGGACCATCAGGGCCGCATGGCCTGGCGTTCGCCCCAGGCGGCGGCCTGGCTGCAGGCGCTGTTTCCGGCCGAAGGCGCGGCCCGCCTGGCCGAAGTGCTGCAGGCCCTGGCCGCGCCCGCCACCGGCGCCCACGAATGCGTGGCGCCCGATGGCCGGGTGCTCACGCTGCAGCCGCTGGGCCCGGCCGGCCTGGGCGAGCGCATGCTGCTGCTGCAGCTGCGCGCCGCCACGGCCGAGCCCCCCACCCGCCTGCGCATGGCGGCATTGACCCCGCGTGAGGCCGAGGTGCTGAGCTGGGTGGCCAAGGGCAAGACCAACCGCGACGTGGCCGAGATCCTGGGCATGAGCCCGCGCACGGTGAACAAGCACCTGGAGCATG
>NZ_CAXFDV010000763.1:0-10156 GCF_964001545.1 uncultured Aquincola sp. | reverse complement strand
GGCTGTCTGCGCGGCGTCGGCGCCGTCGATGCGGCCGGCCAGCTCGCTGCCGGGTGCGGCCTTGCCGGTGCCGATGCCGGCGCTGCGGCGGCCGCCGGGGCCGCCGTTGTCGGCGCCGCCATTGGCCAGGCCGCCACGGGCCAGGCGCTCGGCGCCGCCGGGCAGCAGGCTGGCCAGCCAGGCGGCGGGGTCGGCCTCGGTGTCGGTGCCGGTCTTGCGGGGGGCGCCTTCGGTGGCTTCGGCGTCGGGCTCTTCGGTGGCGGCCGGCCTGGCCTCGGCCGCCGGCTTGCTGCCTTCGGCCGTGCGCGGGGCGGCGGCTTCGCGGGCCAGCCGGTCCTGCGCCTCGCGCGCGGCCTGGGCGGCGCGGGCGGCGGTGGCATTGGCAGCCGCGGCCTTGGCCGACTGGGCCTGCGCCAGCTGGCGCGCAAAGGCGTCGGGCGCTTCGTCGGCGGCGGTGGGGGCGCCGGCCTGGCCGGTCTGACCATTGGCCGGCTGCGGCGCACGCGGCGCCTGCAGGTTGGGCAGCGGGCTGGACGAGACGGCGTTGTTCAGCATTCGGACCTCTTGTCGGGCAGGTGGCGGGGGGGCTGCGGCGGTGGCGGCGGCTCAGGCCGTGGTGGCGGGCCGCCAGGCGGCGCGGCTGGCGGCTTCGTCGGTCTGCTTCTGGTCGCGGCGTTCGGCGGCGCGCAGCGCCTCGGCCTGTCGGCGCTCGATCAGCTTGCGCACCGAGGCCACGCGGATCTCCTGCGCGGTCAGCGCCTCACGGGCGCGCTGCACCTGCGTTTCGGCATGGGTGGCCACGCGCGCCTGCTGGGCGATGGCTTCTTCCAGCCGCTGCGCAAAGTCTTGATAGCAGCGCACGATGTCCATGGTGCCGGCGGTGCGGAACTGGCTGGACCAGCGGCGGTGGTAGTCGTCGCGGTAGGCCACCAGCTGCTCGGCCTGCTGCTGCGCGGCCTGGGCGCGGGCCTGCGCCTGCTGCAGCGCGGTCAGCAGGTTGTCGCGCTCGGTGGTCTCGCGCTCCAGCAGCGTGGCCAGGGCCTGGGTGTTGTCAGCCATCTATCGTCATGCGCCCAGTTGCGCCAGCTGGCGGCGGCTGGCCTCCAGCGTGGCTTGTTCATGCATGCCCTGCTGCAGCAGCGACACCAGCGCCGGGTGGCAGCGCACCGCCAGGTCCAGCTCATGGTCGTGGCCGGGGGCATAGGCGCCCAGCTGGATCAGGTCGCGTGCCTTGTTGTACTTGGCCAGCAGCTGGCGGCCGCGGCGGGCGGCGTCGATGTGGTCTTTCGTGGCCACCGAGGTCATCACCCGCGAGATGGACTTCTCCACGTCGATGGCCGGGTAGTGGCCCGCTTCGGCCAGCTCGCGGCTGAGCACGATGTGCCCGTCCAGGATGCCGCGCGCCGCATCGGCGATCGGGTCCTGCTGGTCGTCGCCTTCGCTCAGCACGGTGTAGAAGGCGGTGATGCTGCCCACGCCGTTCAGGCCATTGCCCGACCGCTCCACCAGCTGTGGCAGCTTGGCAAAGCAGCTGGGCGGGTAGCCCTTGGTGGCCGGCGGCTCGCCGATGGCCAGGGCAATCTCGCGCTGGGCCATCGCATAGCGGGTCAGGCTGTCCATCAGCAGCAGCACATGCTGGCCGCGGTCGCGGAAGTGCTCGGCAATCGCGGTGGCATAGCTGGCGCCCTGCATGCGCACCAGCGGCGGCGCATCGGCCGGCGCGGCCACCACCACCGAACGGCGGATGCCTTCTTCGCCCAGGATGTCCTCGATGAACTCCTTGACTTCACGGCCCCGCTCGCCGATCAGGCCCACCACGATCACGTCGGCCTGGGTGTAGCGGGCCATCATGCCCAGCAGCACCGACTTGCCCACGCCTGTGCCGGCAAACAGGCCGATGCGCTGGCCACGGCCCACGGTGAGCATGGCGTTGATGGCACGCACGCCGGTGTCCAGCGGCTGGCGCACCGGGTCGCGGTCCATCGCATTGATGGGGCGGCGCACCAGGGGTTCGGTGTCCACGCCTTGCAGCGGGCCGTGGCGGTCCATCGGGTGGCCGTGTGAATCCACCACGCGGCCCAGCAGGCCGTCGCCCATGGGCAGGTGCAGGCCGCGGTCCTCGCTGCGGCGCCAGGGGCGGTTTTCCACGCCCAGGCGGGGTGGCACGCGCGGGGCGGCGCGCTGCACCACGCGGGCGCCGCTGGCCAGGCCATGCAGCTCGCCGGTGGGCATCAAAAACGCACGGTCGCCATTGAAGCCCACCACCTCGGCCAGCACCGGGGGCTGGCCGTCCATGCGCACTTCACACACTGAACCCACCGGTGCGCGCACGCCGGCCGCTTCCAGCACCAGGCCGGTCACGCGCACCAGCACGCCTTCGCTTTCCAGCGGCAGCGGCGCGGCGGCAAAGGCCTGCAGGTCGGCCTGGAAGCGTTGCCACTTCTCGGCGCCGTGGGAAAGCACCGCGCTCATGCTTCGCCCTCGTAAGGCACTTCCTGGCCCAGCACCGCGGCGGCCTGGGTCCAGCGGCTGTCGATGCGGGCGTCGATGCGGCCGACGTCGGACTCGATCAGGCAGCCGCCGCGCAGCACCTGCGAAGAAGGCATCAGCCGCGCGCCACGCGCTTCCAGCGCCTCGGCCGCGCCGCTGGCCACCATGGGCAGGTCGTCGGGGTTGACGAACACGCGGATGTGGCGGGCCGACAGCAGCACCGCGTTCACCGCCTCTTCGGCCACGCGGGCCACCAGCTCGGGCCGGGCCGTGACCTCGGCCCGCACCACCTGGCGCGCCAGCTGGGTGGCGGTGGCGGCCACGGTGGCGGCCAGCTGCTGTTCCAGCGCGTCCAGCTGCGCCTGGAAGGCGTTCACCAGCTGGCCCACCTGGGCCGACATCTGCTGCGCAAAGCTCTGCTTGAAGCCTTCCAGCGCCACCAGGCCGTCGCGGTAGCCGTCTTGATAACCACCCTGGCGTGCTTCGGCCGCGGCGGCCTGCAGCTCTGCCATCGTGGGGCCGGCGGGCGGCGGCGGCTCGGGCACGGGCTCGGGCGGCGGCGGTGCCGGCGGCGGCTCGGGCGCGCGCCGCAGGCTGGCCGGAATCTCGTCGAAGGCGCTGCCGAAGCTGTCGGGCCGCCAGGCGGCAAAGCCCTGCAGCTCTTCCCGCGGGATGAAGCGTGCGTAGCTGGAAGCGGGCCGGTTGCCCCCGGCCGGCGGCTTGGGCGCGTCGTCCTTAGACGAAGTCGTCATCGCCTGCGCCTCCCAGCACGATCTGGCCTTCGTCGGCCAGGCGGCGGACGACCTTCAACATCTCCTTCTGCTCGGCCTCCACTTCCGACAGGCGAACCGGGCCGCGGCCTTCCAGGTCTTCGCGCAGCGTCTCGGCGGCGCGGCTGGACATGTTGCGGAAGATCTTGTCCCGCAGCTCGGCCGAGGCGCCCTTGAGCGCGATGACCAGCGATTCGCTCTGCACTTCCTTGAGCACGGTCTGTATGCCCTTGTCGTCCACCTTGGCCAGGTCGTCGAAGGTGAACATGTTGTCCATGATCTTCTGCGCCAGGTCGTTGTCCGCTTCGCGGATGTAGTCCAGCGCCGAGGTCTCCACCGCCGAGCCCATCATGTTGATGATCTCGGCCGCGGCCTTGATGCCGCCCAGGTTGGCCTTGCGTGTGCGTTCGCCGCCGGCCAGCACCTTGCCCATCACGTCGTTCAGGTCCTTCATCGCCGAAGGCTGGATGCCGTCCAGCGTGGCGATGCGGATCATCACCTCGTTGCGCTGGCGTTCGGTGAAGCACTTGAGCACCGAGCTGGCCTGGTCGAAGTCCAGGTGCACCAGGATGGCGGCCACGATCTGCGGGTGCTCGTTGCGCAGCAGTTCGGCCACGCTCAGCGCGTCCATCCACTTCAGGCTCTCGATGCCGCTGGTGTCGCCGCCCTGCAGGATGCGGTCGATCAGCAGATTGGCGCGGTCTTCGCCCAGCGCCTTGCGCAGCACCGCCTTCACGTACTCGTCGTTGTCGGGCACCAGCATCTGTTCGTTGCTGGCGTTGTCGGTGAAGCGGGTGAGCACGGCCTCCAGCCGGTTGCGCGGCACCGTCTTCATCTTGGCGATGGTCTCGCCCAGCTTCTGCACTTCCTTGGGCGCCAGGTGCTTGAACACCTCGGCCGCTTCCTCCTCGCCCAACGACATCAGGAGGATGGCCGCATCTTCGGCGCCGGTGTCTTCTTCCTTGGCCATGTCTGGCTAGTCCTTTGTTGCCACCGGTCAGGCGGCTTCGCCGCTCATCCAGCTGCGCACGATGTTGGCCACCACCAGCGGGTTCTCGCGCGCCAGCTGGCGGGCCTGTTCCAGCTTCTCGATCGACTTGGGCGCTTCCAGGGCCACCAGCTCCTCGCTGCCCGGCAGGGCCAGCGGGTCGTCGGCCACGGCGTCGAGCTGCGCGGTCGCTTCTTCCGGCTCGGGCTCGGGCGGGCGGGCCGCCTTGAGCGCCGGGCGCACCAGGCCGAAGACGATGATCAGCGCCACCAGGGCCAGCGACAGCGGCACCGAAGCGGTCTTCATCAGGTCGCGCACTTCCTGCTGCTTCCACAGCGGCAGGTCTTCTTCTTCCTTGGGCGGCTCCACGCGGAAGGGCGCGTTGATCAGCTTGACCGAGTCGCCCCGCTCCTTGTTGAAGCCGATGCTCTCTTGCACCAGCTGCGTGAGCTTGTCGAGTTCTTCCTGCGACAGCGGCACCGAGGTGGGCTTGCCCTTGGGGTCGGTGCCGCTGCGGTGGTTGACCACCACCGCCGCCGTCAGCCGCTTGATGGTGCCGGTGGCGCCGCGGGTCACGCGCACGGTCTTGTCCACCTCGTAGTTGGTGACGTTCTCGCGCCGCAGCTGGCTGCCGGCGCTGGCGCCCGCCTGCGCCCCCTGCATCGGCTGCGAGGCACCGTTGATCGGGGCCGTGGCCGGCACCGGCGGCTGGTTGGTGGCCGCGCCCGGCACGCCGCTGGGCATGGCCGGCGTGCCGGCGTTCGATTCCAGGCTTTGCTGGCTGCGCACGGCGGCCGGCGCATCGGCGCCCTGGTTGGGGCGGAACTGCTCGGAGGTGGATTCGCTTTGCGAGAAGTCCAACTCGGCCGTGACGTTGGCGCGCAGGTTGTCGCGGCCCACCACCGGCTCCAGGATGTCGGTCACGCGCTTCAGGTAGATCGCCTCGATCTGCTGGATGCGCTTGAGCTGCTGCTCGTCCAGGCTCTGGCCGCTGCCGTCAGGCGCGTCGGACAGCAGCGCGCCGGTCTGGTCCAGCACGCTCACGGCCTTGGGGCTCAGCTCGGGCACCGACGACGACACCAGGTGCACGATGCCCGCGATCTGCGAACGGTCGAGCGTGCGGCCGGGGTGCAGCGTCAGCAGGATGGAAGCCGAAGGTTTTTGCTGCTCGCGGAAAAAGCCGTTCTGGTTGGGCAGCGCCAGGTGCACGCGGGCGTTTTCCACCGAGCCCAGCGCCAGGATGGAGCGCGTGAGTTCACCTTCCAGGCCCCGCTGGAAGGTCAGGCGTTCCTGGAACTGCGTCTGCCCGAAGCGGGCGTTGTCCATCAGCTCGAAGCCCACCACCGAGCCCTTGGGCAGGCCGGCGGTGGCCAGCTTCAGGCGGATGTCGTGCACCTTGTCGGCCGGCACCAGGATGGCGTTGCCGCCTTCGGTGTAGCGGTAGGGCACGTTCATCTGCGCCAGCTGCGCCACCACGGCGCCGCCGTCCTTTTCGCTCAGGTTGGCGAACAGCACCTTGTAGTCGTCGGGCTTGTTCCACAGCAGCAGGGCCACCAGCACGGCCACCAGGCCCGCCGCGGCGGCGCCCAGCATCACCTTCGACTTGGTGGGCATGGCCGCCAGCCGGCCCAGCGTGGTGGTGGGCACAGCCACGGGCACGGGGCCGCCATCGGGGGTGGCGGGGGTCAGGGCCTGGTCGGGCAGAGGGGCGAGGGCGGTGTCCATGCAAGGGCGGTTCGAGCGTGGCGCCATTGTTCGGCGCCACCCCGCCCGGCTATAGGAGGAACAGTCCAGCAAACCGGCGTCAGTTCGCACCATCGTGGCGCGGCCGGCGAACCTACATTCGCTGCCATGGCAAGGTCCCCCCAGGCCCGCCAGGAACGCCGCCCGAGACACCGCCCATGGAACTCAAGCTCAAGCCCTTCGACTTTGCACAGGCCACCGCCCGCGCCGGCCTGCGCACCGACGGCCAGCCGTTGCGTGCGCCCAAGGTGGCCGACAACGGCGGCAGCTTCCAGACCGAGATGACCCGCGCCCTCAAGGCCGTGAGCGCCCAGCAGCAGGAAGCGCAGCGCCTGCAGCGCGAAGTGCAGCTGGACAACCCCACGGTGAGCCTGGAGCAGACCATGGTGGCCATGCAGAAGTCGCAGATCGGCTTCCAGGCCGCGCTGACGGTGCGCGGCCGGCTGGTGCAGGCTTACTCCGAGATCATGAACATGTCGGTGTGACGCGGGCCCATCCGGCAGTGCAACGGCGCTGACATCGGGCCGGTCTGCACAGGGTCGGCCCACCGCGCCCTTAGTCGCACCGGTGGTGGCGGAAGGCGGCGCGTGCAGTCAGCAGTTCCCGCTGCACCGCCTGACGTGACGGCCCCTCGGCCGCCTGCTGCTCGCGCCTTTCCAGTCTGGGGATCGACTCGTCGAGTGCACCGCAGGCCCGTTGTGAAGCGGCCGGAAGCTGCGTGCGGCGCGCGGCGCGGTCGAACTCGCGCGAGTTCATGCCGGACAACGGCCGTACCGCTTCGGCCACCAGCTCGCGTTGTTTCTCGCGCTGCACGTCAGCACCGGTCCTGGCCCGGCCGCTGCTCGCGTCGAGGCCCCGCGTGGGCTCGATGTCCAGCTTCTGTGCGCCCAGGCAAGGGGTGTCGGAGTACACGACGCGGCCTTGCTGCTCACACTTGTAGACGGTTCGCGAGGCCGGCGGCAGCTTCTGGCCCCAGCCCGCCATCGGCGTGGCCGACAGAAGGCCGAACAAGATTGCGGCGCAAAGGTGGATCCTTGGCATCACCTACCTCCCGTCAATCGGCCAGCTGTGCGCCCGCTTCCTGCAGCAGTAGCCGCAGCAGCGATCGGTGGCAGCGGGCTTCGTTCTCGCAGTAGCAGCCGACCGAGAAGTTCGCGCCGTGCGACATGGTGGCCAGCAGCGACAGCGCGTGCCGGGCTTCCGGCTGGGCCATCTCGGCGCGGTAGGCGCGGGTGAAGGCCGCCCATTCGGCATCGGTGGTGGCCGCCAGCGCGCGCTTGACCGCCTCGGCGCTGGGCGCCAGCGTCGGGAACCAGACGTCGTACCAGTTGCCGCTGGCGAATTCGGCTTTCAGCACGCCCCGCGGCGGGCGGCGCACGGTGCCGATGCGCGTGCCCTCGCCGGGCAGGCGCGGCGTGCCGAGGCGGACGATGTGCACGGGCATGGCGGGCCTCGGTTCTCAGGCGGCCGGTACGGCGGGGCAGGCCTCGTACAGCTCCAGCGGCAATCCATCGGGATCGGCGAAGAAGACGAAGCGGCGGCCGGTGTACTCGTCCACGCGCACGTCTTCCACGGCCACACCGTGGGCTTCGAGCTGCGACTTGCAGCGGACGACGTCGTCCACCTCGAAGGCCAGGTGCCGCAGGCCCTGTGCCTCGGGGTACGAGGGGCGGGGCGGCGCGCCGGGAAAGGAGAACAGCTCCACCTGCGAGCCGTCGGGCAGCGCCAGGTCCAGCTTCCAGGAGCGGCGCGCCTCGCGGTAATGCTCGGCCACCACGGCCAGGCCCAGCACCTGGGTGTAGAAGTGCTTCGAACGGGCGTAGTCGGCGCAGATGATGGCCGCGTGGAGGATGCGCAGCAGCGGCAGCGGGGTGGGTTCGCTCATGGCGTGCGGGCTGGAGCCGGGTTGGTCAGGCCGGATCGGCCCGGTTGGCCGGCGGTGCCACGCCGGCCTTGCTGGCGCTGCCCACGTTGTCCTCGATGGCGATGTGCAGCCGCGCCACCGCCTCGGGGTGGCCCTTGAGCGCATAGGTGTCGTGGCCGCAGGCCGGACAGTGCGCGGTGAACGCCGCATCGATGCCGTCGAGCCCGGCGATGTCCATCGGGCTCATCTCGGTCAGCTGCGCCTGGCAGTTGTTGCAGGTGATGTACTTCGGCCGCAGCGCCAGCTGCCGGTCGACGGCAGCGGCCTTGCGTTGTTCGTGGGTGCCGCGCAGGCGGGCTTGGCCCATGGGGGCTCCTGGTGATGGATCTGCGCAAACGATAGCGCAGCAGGAGTGTCAGACCCACTGGTCGTTGTCGACGGTGCGCTCGCCGCGTGCACCGTCGCCGGTGTTGACCACGCCGCGCGGCTCGATCAGCAGCAGTCGGGTCTCCTGGTCGGCGCAGGGCTTGTGCTCGACGCCCCGGGGCACCACCGCCATCTGCCCGGCGCGCAGCACGATGGTGCTGTCACCGGCGGCCGTGCCGCGCAGCAGGATGCGCAACTCGCCTTGCAGCACCACGAAGGTCTCGTCGGTGTGTGCATGCCGGTGCCAGTCGAAGGCGCCTTGCACCTTCACCACCTTGAACTGGTAGTCATTCATTTCGGCCACGACACGCGGTTGCCAGTGGCCGTCGATGAGGTCGATCTTGCCGAGCAGGTCGAGGGCCTGGCTTTGGCCGCGGTCGGCAGGGGCCTGGGGGGTGGCGGTGCGGGTAGTCATGGGCGGGCTCCATTCAACGAAAGCCCCGAGGCTACGCAGCGCCTGACGCGAAGTCTTGAACGTTCGTGGCCGTGTCCACCTCGCGTACCACGGGCAAGCCGGTGGTGATGCGCAGCCACCGCCCGGGCGTGAGCCCGAAGGCCTTGCCGAAGTGCCGCGTCATGTGGCTTTGGTCGGCAAAGCCGGCCGCGGCCGCTGCATCGCCCAGCGGGCTGCCTGCCAGCAGCAGTCGACGCACCTGGTCCAGCCGCCGCATCGTCTGGTAACGGTAGGGGCTGGTGCCGTAGAAGGTCCGGAAGTCGTGTGAAAGGCTCCAGCGGTCGCGCCCCGTGGCGGCTTCCAGCGCAGCCAGCGCCACCACGTCGGCCCGGTGCGCATCCAGGTACTCGCGGGCACGGCGCGCGGCCAGGAAGTCGGCCCGCGGCGGGGCCGCGGCGGCGCCCGACACCGCGGCCAGTGCCTGCGCCAGCCCGGCAATGGCGTCGCCCTGCGCCAGCGGCTCGCGGGCCAGGTCCGGTGCCGCCAGCAGCGCGATCACTGCAGCGGACAGCCGCGCATCGGTGCTGACGCCGCCCTCGACGAAAGGCAGCGGCCGGCCGCCCAGCGCCGCCTGGATCAGCGCCGGCTCGATGTAGACCATGCGGTAGTGGAAACCTTCGTCGGTGCCGGCCTGGCCGTCATGCGGCTCATCCGGGTGCAGCACCAGGCTGTGGCCGGGCAGACTGTCGCGTTGGCTGCGCCGGTAGTTGAAGCGCTGCACACCCGCCAGCGTGCTGCCGATGGCATAGCGGTCATGGCGGTGCAGGGCATAGGCCTGCCCTTGGAAGCGCGCCTCGATGCGTTCCATGCCTTCCGACAGCTCGGCCCGCCGCACCCAGTCGGACGCTGCGGGCGCTGCTGATGCAGGAGTACGGCTCATGCCTTGCATGGTAAGGAACGTGCCCGGCGGCGCTGCCCTCACCGCCGCTTCTTCGCAGCCCCGTCGTACTTCCGCCAATACCCGAATTCGTCCTCGTGCACCTCGATGTCCAGCTCGGCCACGCGCATCTGCATGCGCTCCTGCACGTCCATCACCGCCTGGTTGTAGATCGCGGGGCCGATCTCTTCCAGGAAGAAACCCAGCAGCCCGCCGGCAGCGACGTTGCCGATGGGCTCGTCCATGTTCTCGCGGAAGTAGCGCTCGATGGAGGCGATTGCTTGCTGCCGTGCTTCCTTGCTCAGCTCGATCGCCATGGTGCAGCCCTTTTTGCTGTATGGCCGCCATGGTAGGCGGCGCCGCCGGCCCACCCGCCCGCCTTGGCCCCAGCCCGAAACAACCCCCTTTGCCCCCCTCTTTTCCCCCCGTCTCCCCCCTCAAGTCCGTCGGAAGATGGCGCCGAGACTTCGGGAGCCCCGCATGATCCGATCCCTGTGGATCGCCAAGACCGGCATGGAAGCCCAGCAGATGCAGCTGGACAACG
>NZ_CAXFDV010000762.1:0-3924 GCF_964001545.1 uncultured Aquincola sp. | reverse complement strand
GGTGCAGGTGCAGCTCAACGCCTCTGCCGGCACCGAAGCCCTGGCGCGCCTGGGCGGCCGCCTGGCCCGCCATGCCGCGCACCTGGACGACACCTCCCAAGAAGAAGCCCAGCCATGACTGCGAACCTTCAACAAGCCCAGGCCACCGCCCTGGCCGAACGCCTGGCCGCCAGCTTCGGCGAGCTGCTGATGGGCGGCCCCGCCGCCGATGCCGACGACCTGGCGCCCCTGACCGTGCTGCCCGCCGCCCAGGCCACCGCGCCTCAGCAGCTGGCCGCCGCCCACCCCGGCGGCCCCGCGGCGCGCCAGCAGGCACTGGCGCTGTACCGCCGCTGCCTGGCGCACTTCCGCCAGCGCGTGCAGGCCGGCATGCCGGAAGACGACGTCGGCCAGGCCGCCGCCTACTTCGTGCTGGCCTGCGTGGCTGCGCTGCAGGGCATCGACGTCAGCCCGGCGCAGTTGGCGCTGGTGGAACGGCAGATGCGCCGGCTGCTGGGCCAGCACCCGGCCTGGGTGCAGGCCAGCGCCACCGAGCGCCAGGCCTTGTTCGAGCAGTTCGCGGTGCTGGGCGTGCTGGTGGGCGAAAGCCAGCATGAGGCCCGTCGCCAGGGCCCGGCGGCCCGCGCCAACGTGCAACAGGCTGCGCGCGGCTACCTGCGCCAGCTGCTGGGTCTGCGGCCCGACCACCTGCAACTGGGCGACCACGGCCTGACGCTGCGTGTGCCGGTGCAGCCGCTGGCCGAGGCCTTGAAGGCAGCCCGCCCCGCATGAGCTCGGCCGCGATCAACCCCCTGGGCAGCGGCGACGCCGGCCTGGGCAGCCTGGCCGAACGCTGGCAGCAGGTGGCCGCGGCGGTGGCGCGCCCGGCTGAAGGCGCGGGTCAGCCGGGCGAAGCCACGGCGGCGGCCGGCTCGGCGGTTGGCGCCCCCGGTGCCCCGCCGGCGCCCGATGCGGCCCACCGCCTGCCGCCGACCAGCCCCGGCACGACCACCGGGGCGAGCCCCCGCGCCTCGATGTTCGACAGCCTGCCGCCGGCCCAGGCCAGCGCCGCGATGAGCGCAGCCGCCATGCCACCCGGCGCAGCGCCGGCTGCCCTCGCAGCGGCAGGCCCAGGCGCCCCTGCGCAAGCCGTGCACGCTGCAGCCTTGCTAGCCGCCGCCAACCCCGCCACCCGCCCGGCCAGTGCGCCGGCCGCAGCGGCCGACGGCGCGCCCCAGGCGATGCAGGCCACCCTCCCGGCCGCCAGCGGCGCGGCCGCTGCCGCGCTGGCGCAGCCACCCGCGAGCACCGGCACCACGCCACGCCCCACCGCCGACACGCTGCAGGTGCCGGTCGCGGTGTCGCCGCTGTTCACCACCTCCATGGCCCCGCTGCGTCGGCCGCCGTTGCCCAAGGCGCAACGACGGCCGGTGCAGCGGGTGCAGCCGCGTGGCGAAGAACACGGCCACGACGCGCCGCCCGACGACGACCCTGAAGACACCAACGCTGCCGACCACGCGGCCTTGGCCGCCACCGGTGCACCGGCCCAAAAAGCCGATGCACCGGTGCCCGGCACCGCCCCCGCGCAGCCCGATCTGCTGGCCTGGCGCGCCATGCTGCAGCAGGGCGGGCACCAAGCCCTGCTGCGCGAGCTGGACCTGCGCCGCCACATCCTGCTGGTGTGCCCGCAGCCCGCGTTGCCCGGCGACCTGCGCGACCGCGCCGTGGCCTGGCTGCTCGGCGGCCCGCAGCACACCGCGCTCGCACTGCCGGCGCGCTTCCTGGTGCCGGCAGGCCTCGGCCTGCCTGCTCAGTGGCGGCTGCACCGCACCGAAGGTGGCCCGCAGGACGGTCTGCGCAGCCGGCCCACCGCGGCCGGCATGCCCCCCGTCGCACCCACCGAAGGCCGGCCGCCGGGGCAGGGCGCCACCCCCGCCATCGGCTGCCGCATTACCTTCGGCGATCTGCCGCTGCTGCCCGACCCGCTGCACGCCCATCTGTCCCTGGCGCAGCCGCGCCGCTTCCTGCGCGCACTGGCCGGCCAATGGAGCCTGCTGCTGCTGGTGTGGCCAGACGGAGCCCCCGGATGACCGAGCTGCGCAGCCCCCGCCACCGCGCCGCCACCGCGCTGGACGATGCCCGCCGCCGCGAGCAGGAAGCGATGCGGCTGGCGCTGGACGCTTTCGATTGCGGCCTGGCGCTGGTGGACCTGACCCACCGCCGCCTGCCCTGGTGCAGCCCGGCCTTCAGCAGCCACTGCTGTGTGCAGGCCGAGGCGCCGCTGGCCGCGCTGGAGCCGCGGCTGCCCGGCCTCACCGACCTGCTGGTGCGCCTGGTGCGCGGCAGCGCCCTGCGGCTGGACCTGCCGGCCGATGCGCTGGCCGAAGGCATGCAAGCCCAGGCCACGCTGGTGCGCCCCGGGCTGGCCGCGGTGCGGCTGCTGTGGAGTGGCGATGCCGCACCGGCCGACCCCGCGCCCACCCCGCCGCACGACAGCCTGCCGGCCGCCTCTGCAGCCGTTCCTTCGACCGACGACCAGGCCGAAGCCGCCCGCCGCCACCTGGAAGACCGCGAGAAGCTGCTGTTCACCTCACGCACGCTGTCGGTGGGCGAGATGGCTTCCACGCTGGCGCACGAACTCAACCAGCCCATTGGCACCGTGGCCAATGTGCTGCGCGGCCTGCGCATGCGGCTGGAACGGCCCGCCGCCACCAGCCGCACCGACGACCTCTTGGCCGGCGTGCAGCTGGCCATGGATCAGGCGCTGTTCGCGTCTCGCATCATCGCCCGCATCCGCGAGTACACGCAGGCCCGCGGCCCGCGGCTGCAGCGGCTGGAGCTGGGCCAGGTGGTGCGTGAGTCGCTGGCCCTGCTCGATTGGGAAGTGCGCCGTGACGGCATCGAGGTGCAGCTGGAGCCCGCGCCGCGGCCCTGCCCGGTGCAGGGCGACGAGGTGATGTTGCAGCAGATCTTCGTCAACCTGATGCGCAATGCCATTGAGGCCATGCGCGACAACCCGGCCGATGCGCAGGGCCGCGTGCGGCGCCGGCTGTCGCTGCGGCTGAGCGTGGAGCGTTCGGGCCGGGAAGCGGTGCTGCGCTTGCGCGACAACGGCTGCGGCCTGCCCAGCGACGACGACGCCCAGCTCTTCGTGCCCTTCCAGTCCAGCAAGCCCAACGGCATGGGCATCGGACTCAACATCTGCCGATCGTTCGCCGAGCTGCATCAAGGCCGGCTCTGGTTCAGCCGCAACGAGGGGCCCGACGGCCAGCCCGAGCGCGGCTGCAGCTTCCACCTGGCGCTGCCGCTGCTGCCGGCCGATGCGCCCACCACCCCCGGGAGACCGACATGAACACCGCCCCCCACACCGCCGCTGCCGATACCCCGGCCCGCACCATCTTCATCGTCGACGACAACGCCGACTTCCGCAGCTCGGCCCACTGGTGGCTGGCCGGCGCGGGGTATGAAGTGGTGGACTATGCCGACCCGGCCGAAGCCCTGGCCGGCCTGCGCAGCGCGCGCCCCGCCGGCCCGGCCTGCGTGCTGCTGGACGTGCGCATGCCCGGCATGAGCGGCCTGGACCTGCACGACCGCCTGCGCGAGCAGGGCCTGCCCTGGCCGGTGGTCTACATGACCGGCCACGGCGACGTGCCGCTGGCGGTGCAGGCCATGCAGCGCGGCGCGGTGAGCTTCCTGGAAAAGCCGTTTGCCGACCAGGCGCTGGAAGAAGCGCTGGACCGCGCCTTCCACGCCAGCGCGGTGCCGGCCGCAGCGGTGGTGCCGGTGCAGGCACCCGAGCCCGCAGCTGCCCCCGTGGCCGACGACCCGGCTCGCCAGGCCTGGCAGCAGCGCCTGGCGCGCCTGACCCCGCGCGAGCGCGAGCTGCTGGGCTGGGTGGTGGAAGGCACGCTCAACAAGGTCATCGCCGACCGCATGGGCATCAGC
>NZ_CAXFDV010000761.1:0-5397 GCF_964001545.1 uncultured Aquincola sp. | reverse complement strand
TAGTTGTAGATGGCCTTGTCGGCCGACAGGTCGCCCGGCAGCTCCTTGTGCAGCGCGGCCAGCGTCTCCATCGCCAGGTAGGGGTGCACGGCCTCGGCGCCATAGCCGGCCAGCACGCCGAAGTGATGCACCTCGCGCGCCGAGCCGGTTTCCACCACCAGGCCGGCGGTGGTGCGCACGCCCTCACGCACCAGGTGGTGGTGGATGGCCGACAGCGCCAGCAGCGCCGGGATGGCGACGTGCGCACGGTCGACGTGGCGGTCGGTGATGATCAGGATGTTGTGGCCGCCCTTGATGGCGTCCACCGCTTCGGCGCACAACGAAGCCAGCTGCGCCTCGATGCCTTCCTTGCCCCAGGCCAGCGGGTAGGTGATGTTCAGCTCATAGCTCTTGAACTTGCCGTTGGTGTGCTGCGCGATGTTGCGCAGGCGGGCCATGTCGGCGAAGTCGAGGATGGGCTGCGTCACCTCCAGCCGCATCGGCGGGTTGACGGCGTTGATGTCCAGCAGGTTCGGCTTGGGGCCGATGAAGCTGTTGAGCGACATCACGATCGCTTCGCGGATGGGGTCGATCGGCGGGTTGGTCACCTGCGCGAACATCTGCCGGAAGTAGTTGTACAGCGGCTTGTTGCGATCGGACAGCACCGCCAGCGGCGAGTCGTTGCCCATCGAGCCGATGCCTTCTTCGCCGGCCTGCGCCATCGGGCTCAGCAGGAACTTCATGTCTTCCTGCGTGTAGCCGAAGGCCTGCTGGCGGTCGAGCAGCGATTCCTTGGCCTCGCCCGGGCCGGCGCTGTCGGGCGCGTCGATCGCGTCCAGCCGCACGCGCACGTTCTCGATCCACTGGCGGTAGGGCTTGGCGTGGGCGAACTGGTTCTTCAGTTCTTCGTCGTCCACGATGCGGCCCTGCTCGAAGTCGATCAGGAACATCTTGCCGGGCTGCAGGCGCCACTTCTTGACGATGCGGTTCTCGGGGATGGGCAGCACGCCCGATTCCGAGGCCATCACCACCAGGTCGTCGTCGGTGACGATGTAGCGCGCCGGGCGCAGGCCGTTGCGGTCCAGCGTGGCGCCGATCTGCTTGCCGTCGGTGAACACCACGGCGGCCGGGCCGTCCCAGGGCTCCAGCATGGCGGCGTGGTACTCGTAGAACGCGCGGCGGCGCTCGTCCATCAGCGTGTGCTGTTCCCAGGCTTCCGGGATCATCATCATCGCGGCATGGGCCAGCGGGTAGCCGCTCATCGTGAGCAGCTCCAGCGCGTTGTCGAAGGTGGCGGTGTCGCTCTGGCCTTCGAAGCTCAGCGGGTACAGCTTGGGCAGGTCGTCGCCCAGCACCGGCGACTTCATCACGCCTTCACGCGCACGCATCCAGTTGAAGTTGCCCTTGACGGTGTTGATCTCGCCGTTGTGGGCCACCATCCGGTACGGGTGGGCCAGCGGCCACTCGGGGAAGGTGTTGGTGGAAAAGCGCTGGTGCACCAGGGCCAGGGCCGACACCACGCGCGGGTCTTGCAGGTCGAGGTAGTACTTGCCCACCTGGTCGGCCAGCAGCAGACCCTTGTAGATGACGGTGCGGCAGCTCATGCTGGGCACGTAGTACTCGCGGCTGTGCTTGAGCTTGAGCGCCTGGATGGCGCTGGAGGCCGTCTTGCGGATCACGTAGAGCTTGCGCTCCAGCGCGTCGGGCACGATGACGTCGGGACCGCGGCCGATGAAGATCTGGCGGATCACCGGCTCGGTCGCGCGCACGGCGGGAGACATCGGCATGTCGCGGTCCACCGGCACGTCGCGCCAGCCCAGCAGCACCTGGCCTTCGGCCTTCACGGCGCGGGCCAGTTCCTGCTCACAGGCCAGGCGCGAGGCATGTTCCTTGGGCATGAAGATCATGCCGACGCCGTACTCGCCGGGGGGCGGCAGTTCCACGCCCTGGGCGGCCATTTCGGCGCGGTAGAACTCGTCGGGGATCTGGATCAGGATGCCGGCGCCGTCACCCATCAGCTTGTCGGCACCCACCGCGCCGCGGTGGTCCAGGTTCTCCAGGATCTTCAGGCCCTGCTCGACGATGGCATGCGCCTTCTCGCCGCGGATGTGGGCGACGAAGCCGACGCCGCAGGCATCGTGTTCATGGGCGGGGTCGTACAGGCCTTCGCGGCGGAGCGCGTCGATGTCTGCAGGGGTGGTCATGCTCGGCACAGGGCTTTGGGCAGGCGTCGTCATGGCGCGCTCCACGTGAGAGGGGAAGAAAGGACCGTGAATTTAATGCACTGCAGCAGATGATTCAACTGAAACAATTGGGGTCAGTATCCAATTATCTTTCGAAGCCTTGCTCGGCTTGATTAAATAGGGACACATTAGACTGGCTGCGCTGGGGCGGTGTGATGCATCGGCCGTGCCAGCATCAGAGCGTGGAAGAAAACGCTGGACGCTGCGCTGCGGGCGCGATGCGGCGGACGCGTCTGGCGCGTTTGAGGCGTTTGGCGCGTCAGTTTTCCGACTGCTCGCCGTCTGGCGGCAGCGCGTCCGCCGCCGGTGCCGCCTTGCGCGGCCGGCCCCGCGGGCGCGGCGCCAGCGGGCGCTCGGTGCGCTGGGCCATCGCCGCCAGGAAGGCGGGCGAGCCCAGCACCCAACCCTTGTGCTGCGCCTGTGAGAACTGCTCGACCTGCGCCGCCGACAGGCCGCGCGCCAGCAGCGCCTGGTAGGCGGCCTCCCGGTCGAACGGCGTGTTGCCCAAGGCCCAGAAGGCCCGGTGTTCGCTGACCAGCGGGTCGCGCCGCTGCCCACGATGGTGCGCCGTGCTGGACCAGGGCCAGGCCGCGCCCAGCCCGGCCCGCTCGGCGGCGGTGTCCACGTACACCAGCGCGTCCAGAAAATGGCGGTCGGCTTCCACCACCGTCGCGCGGAAGCGCCCTTCCCAGAGCGTGCCGGTGCGGCCATGGCGGCGGTTGAAGCTGGCCACATAACTGCGGCCCAGCGTCTGCATGCACTGGCTCAGGCTGTCGGCCGAAGCGGGCGTGGCCAGCAGGTGCACCTGGTTGGGCAGCAGCGCATACGCGTGCACGGCCAGCCCGCAGGCCGGCGCCGACGCGGCCAGCTTTTCCAGGTAGCTGGTGCGGTCGGCATCGTCCTGGAACACCGGCTGCGCGTTGTTGCCGCGCTGCAGGATCAGGTGGAGTTCTCCCCCGAGGGAGAGACGGGCGAGGCGGGCCATGCCCCGATTCTAATGATCCGTCCCCAATTCCGGCGGGGCTGGTGCCGGGGGCGGCGCCTGCTCAGCCAAACAGCGATTCGCCGCCCAGGCGGGTGTGCTCGCGCAGCGCAAAGCGGTCGGTCATGCCGGCGATGTAGTCGGCCACCGCGCGGTGGCGGTCGGGCGCCTCGGCAAAGTCGGCCGGCATCTCGTGCGGCGAGGCCAGGTAGGCGTCGAACAGCTCGCGCACCACGCGGCGGGCGCGGTCGGTGGTGTCCATCACCTGCGGATGCCGGTAGAGCGAACGCATCAGAAAGCGCTTCAAGCCGGTGCTGTCGGTGCGCATGGCGGGGCTGAAGCCCACCAGCGGCCCAGCCTGGCGCGCCTCGTCGGCCGTGGCCGGTGCGGCAACGTCCAGCGCGGCCCGGGTGGTGCCGATCACGTCGTACACCTGGTCCGACAGCATGCGGCGGATGGCCTCGAACAGCAGCCGCCGGCCCTGCCCGGCCAACGACGGATGCTCGGCCAGTGCCGCATCGCGGTAGCGGGTGAACAGCGGCACCTCGTCCAGCTGCGCCAGCGTGAGCAGGCCCGAACGCACGCCGTCGTCGATGTCGTGGGCGTTGTAGGCGATCTCGTCGGCCAGGTTGCACAGCTGCGCTTCCAGGCTGGGCTGCGTGCCAACAAGAAAGCGGCGGGCCACGCCGCCGGGCTCGGCGGCCTCGATGCGCAGCGCATCGCGCCGGGCGCAGTGCTTGAGGATGCCTTCGCGCGTCTCGAAGCACAGGTTCAGGCCGTCGAACTGCGGGTAGCGCAGCTCCAGCTGGTCGACCACCCGCAGGCTTTGCAGGTTGTGCTCGAAGCCGCCGTGCTCGCGCATGCAGTCGTGCAGCGCGTCCTGGCCGGCATGGCCGAAGGGCGTGTGCCCCAGGTCGTGGGCCAGCGCGATGGCTTCGACGAGGTCTTCGTTCAGGCCCAGGGAGCGCGCGATGGAGCGACCCAGCTGCGCCACCTCCAGCGAATGGGTGAGCCGGGTGCGGAACAGATCGCCCTCATGGTTGAGGAAGACCTGCGTCTTGTAGACCAGCCGCCGGAAAGCGGTGCTGTGCACGATGCGGTCGCGGTCGCGCTGGAACATGCTGCGCGTGGGCGCGGCCGGCTCGGGCACCCGGCGCCCGCGCGAGCGGTCGGGGTCGCAGGCGTAGGGTGCAAGCATCGGTAGGGGCGCTGCGTCAGCCGGTGTGGGCGGCCAGCGTCTCGCGCACCAGCGCGTCAGGCGCGGCGCGCATCACCGCGCGGCCCAGCTGCTCGATCAGCACGAAGCGGATCTCGCCGCCCTCGGCCTTCTTGTCCACGCGCATCAGCTCCAGGTAGCGCTCGGCACCCAGCGCCGGGCCGCGCACCGGCAGCTTCGCCCGCTCCACCAGGCGCTGCATGCGGTCCAGGAAGGCCGGCGGCATCAGCCCCAGCCGCACCGACAGGTCGCTGGCCATCACCATGCCGCAGCCCACGCCTTCGCCGTGCAGCCATTCGCCGTAGCCCAGGCCCGCCTCGATGGCATGGCCGAAGGTGTGGCCGAAGTTGAGGATGGCGCGCAGGCCGCCTTCGCGCTCGTCCTGGCCCACCACCCAGGCCTTGATCTCGCACGAGCGCCGCACCGCATGAGCCATGGCGGCGCGGTCGCGCGCCAGCAGCGCGTCGATGTTGTCCTCGATCCAGCCCAGGAAGTCGGCATCGGCAATGGGGCCGTACTTGATGATCTCGGCCAGGCCGGCGCTCAGCTCGCGCTCGGGCAGCGTATCCAGCACCGCCAGGTCGCACAGCACGCGCAGCGGCTGGTAGAAGGCGCCGATCATGTTCTTGCCCAGCGGGTGGTTGATGGCCGTTTTGCCGCCCACCGATGAATCCACCTGCGCCAGCAGCGTGGTGGGCACCTGCACGAAGGGCACGCCGCGCATGTAGCTGGCGGCGGCAAAGCCGGTCACGTCGCCCACCACGCCGCCCCCCAGCGCAAACAGCACCGTCTTGCGGTCGGCGCTGGCGGCCAGCAACGCGCTGAAGATCTGGTCCAGCGTCTGCCAGTCCTTGTGGGCTTCGCCGTCGGGCAGCTCGATGGTCAGCACGCGGCCGTAGTGCGGCGCCAGCGCCGCGGCCAGCCGCTGGGCGTACAGCGGCGCCACGGTGGTGTTGGTGACGATGGCCGCCACCGCG
>NZ_CAXFDV010000760.1:0-7479 GCF_964001545.1 uncultured Aquincola sp. | reverse complement strand
GGGCGCTCGCGGCTCATCGGCCTGGTGGTGGCCGACATCACCAACCCGTTTTCGGTGGCGGTGCTGCGCGGCGCCGAGAAAGCCTGCCAGCAGGCCGGCTACCTGGTGATGCTGTTCAACCTGGGCAACCAGAGTGAGCGTGAGCGTGAAGGCATCGAGGCGCTGGCCTCCTACCAGGTGGAAGGCTTCATTCTCAACACGCTGGGCGCCGACCCCATGGCCGCGGGCGAGGTGGCCCGCCACGGCAAACCCGCGGTGTTGGTGGACCGCCGGCCGCCGGGCATGAAGGCCGACTTCGTGTCCCTGGACAACGCCGATGCGGTGCGCCAGGCCGCCGGCCATCTGCTGGCCAACGGCTGGCGCGAGATGCTCTACGTCACCGAGCCCATCAAGGGCGTCAGCTCCCGCGTGGAGCGTGAGGCCGCCTTCCGCGCCTTCATCGCCGAGCAGGGCCGCGCCGCCAACGGCCACACGCTGGAAGCCGCAGAAGGAGAAGAAGCCGCCCTCGTGCAGGCCCTGAAGGACTGGCGCAAACGCTCCGGCCGCAAGCCGGTGGCGGTGATCGCCAGCAACGCGGTGGTGACGCTGCGCGTGGCCAGCGCGGTGGCGCAGCTGGGCTGGCAGTTCGGCAACGACCTGGGCTTCGTCGGCTTCGACGACACCGACTGGGCGCCGCTGATCGGCCCCGGCCTGTCCACCATCGCCCAGCCCACCGACGACCTGGGCCACGTGGCCGCCAGCTGCCTGCTGGAACGCTTGCAGGGCCGCCAGCTGCCGGCGCGGCAGATCCTGCTGCCGGGCAAGCTGGTGGTGCGGGGTTCGTCACAGGCCGCGGGTTAGGCTCGGGCGCATGCCCACCGCCCCGATCCGCCCCGAGCGCCTGACGGCTCAGCTGCCGGGCGAGTTCGTCGTGTTCCTGATCGGCATGCGCCTGAACCAGCCGTGGCGCGTGCACAAATGGTGGCCGGTGGCCTCTGCCATGCCGCGCATGGTCAGCGAGCTGGCGCGCCAGCCCGAGCTGGGCTTTTTGCATGCCGAGTCGTGGTTCGGCCGCACCACGCTGATGCTGCAGTACTGGCGCAGCCTCGACCAGCTGCTGGCCTACGCCCGCAACAAGAACGCCGAGCACCTGCCGGCCTGGCGCGCCTTCAACCGTGCGGTGGGCACCGATGGTTCGGTGGGCATCTGGCACGAGACCTATGTGGCCCGCGAAGGCACGCACGAGAACGTGTACGTGAACATGCCGCCCTTCGGCCTGGGGCGTGCCGGGCAGTTGCTGCCGGCCAGTGGCGGGCGGCAATCGGCCTCGCAGCGGCTTGGCAGGTGACCCTAGAATGCGAGTGATTCGCATTCGCTCGCATGGCCGTTCCCCCGTCCGCCCTCCATCACCAGGTTCACACGCTGTATGCCGAGCACCATGGCTGGCTGCAGGGCTGGATGCGGCGGCGCCTGGGTTGCGGCCACCGCGCGGCCGACCTGGCGCATGACACCTTCGTGCGCCTGCTGGCCCGTGAAGAGCCGATGGCGCTGCAGGAGCCGCGCGCCTTCTTGACGACCGTGGCGCAGCGGGTGCTGGGCAACCACTGGCGGCGCGAGCAGCTCGAACGCGCCTACCTGGAGGCGCTGGCCTCGCACCCGGAGATCGTCGCGCCCTCGCCCGAAGAGCGGGCCATCCTGCTGGAAACGCTGCTGGAGATCGACCGCCTGCTCGACGGCCTGCCCGCCGTGGTGCGCCGCGCCTTCCTGATGGCGCAGCTGGACGGCCGGCCCCTGGCCGAGATCGGCGCCGAGCTGGGGCTGTCGCTGGCCACCGTCAAGCGCTACTTGCAGCGCGCGGGCGCACGCTGCTTTTTCGCGCTGCGCTGATGGAAGCGGCCGAGCTGCCCATTCCGCCGGCCGTGGCGCGCCGCGCCGTGGCCTGGTGGGTGGACCTGCAGGCCGATGCGGCCGACGAGGCCCTGCGCCAGCGCTGGCAGCGCTGGCTGGCGCGCGACGACCTGCACCGCCTCGCCTGGGCCCGGCTGGAAGCGGTGGGCGCCCGCCTGAACCAGCGTGTGCACGCCGACCTGGCCGATGTGCCCGGTGCCGCCGCGCTGGTGCAGGGCACGCTGGCAGGGGCGGCGGTTGCGCGGCGGCGTGCGATCCGGGGTTCTCTGGGCGGCGCATTGCTGGCCGCACTGGGCGGCGGCGCGGCCTGGGCGCTGCACGACGACCCGGCGCTGCAGGCCCGGCTGGCCGACCTGGGCACCGGCGTGGGCGAGCGCCGGCACACGGTGCTGGCCGACGGCACGCGGCTGGCGCTCAACAGCGGCAGCGCCGTCGACCTGCGCTTCGGTGCCACCGAGCGCCGCCTGCTGCTGCGCCGCGGCGAGCTGCTGCTGGACACCGGGCCCGACGCCGCGGGCCGCCCCTTCGTGCTGCAAACCGCCGCCGGCGAGCTGCGTCCGCGGGGTACCCGCTGGCGCGTGCGTGAGCACGGCGCGCAGGTGGCCGTGGCGGTGCATGCCGGCGCGGTGGATGTGCATCCCGCCGCGGGCGCGGTGCAGCGCCTGCAGGTCGGTCAACAGGCGCGCTTCGATGCCCGCGGCATGCAGCCGGCCCAGCCCGCCGACCTCGACGCCGCTGCCTGGGCCGACGACATGCTGGTGGCCAGCGGCCTGCGGCTGGACGCCTTTCTGGCCGAGCTCGGCCGCCACCGCCGCGGCCGGCTCGATTGCACGCCGCAGGCGGCGGCGCTGCGCGTGTCGGGCAGCTACCCGCTGGCCGATCCGGACCGCCTGCTGGCCATGCTGCCGGTGGTGCTGCCGGTGCGCGCCGTCTGGCGCACCCGCTGGTGGCTCACGCTCGAGATGAAAACCTGAGCCTTTGGCGGTTCTCGCGTGACAAGCAGGAAGAACCCCCTGTTGTCCGAGAGGAACCCCATGCATCTGATGCCCCACCGCCCGCGCCGGCCCCTGGCCCGGTTCACCCTTCATGCGGCGCTGGCCTGCACGCTGCCGCTGTCGCCCGTGCTGCTGGCCGCACTGGTGCCCGCGGCCCAGGCCGCCAGCATCGCGTACGACATCCCGCCCGGCCCGCTGGAGCCGGCGCTCAACCGCTTCGGCCGCGAAGCGGGCATCCTGCTGTCGTTCTCCAGCGATCTGGTGGCCGGCCTGCGCAGCCCCGGCCTGCGCGGCCCGCATGAGGTGGGCGCGGCATTGGAGCAGCTGCTGCAGGGCACCGGCCTGCAGGCCCGGCCGCAACCGCAGGGCGGTTGGGCGCTGGTGCGTGGCGGCCAGGCGGCCAACGCCAGCGCCGGCGCCGCCGTGGTGTCGGCCTTGCCGGCCGTCACCGCGCGGGCCGCCGCCGAGTCCGCCACCGGCCCGGTGGCCGGCTACGTGGCGCGCCGCAGCGCCACCGCCAGCAAGACCGACACCGCGCTGGCCGACACGCCGCAGTCGGTGTCGGTGGTCACCGCCGAACGCATCGAGGCCATGGGCGCCACCCGGCTGCAGGACGTGCTGGCCTACACGCCCGGCGTGGACGCCAGCATCTACGGCGACGACTCGCGCTACGACTGGATCGCGGTGCGCGGCTTCGAGACCTTGTCGCCCGGCTACTACCTCGATGGCCTGCAGTTGCGCAACAACGCCTGGTGGGCCGTGTGGCAGACCGAGAACTACGGCGTCGAACGCATCGAGATCCAGCGCGGCCCGGCCTCGGTGCTGTGGGGCCAGAACGGGCCCGGCGGCATGGTCAACCTGGTGAGCAAGCAGCCCGGCCCCGGGCTGCTGCAGGAGCTGCGCATGACGCTGGGCGGCGACGCGCGGCGCGAGCTGGCCGCCGACCTGTCGGGCGCCTTCGGCGAAGCAGGGGCCGCGCAGTGGCGTCTGGTGGGCCTGGCGCGCGACGCCGAGCTGCCCGCCGGCGGCATGGCCAACGACCGCCAGTACCTGGCGCCTTCGCTCACGCTGCAGCTGGGGCCCGACACGCGGCTCACGCTGCGGTCGCAGCTGCTGCGCACGCGGGCCGGCGTGTACGTGCGGGTGCTGCCTGAATCGGGCACGCTGGTGCCCACGCCCGCCGGCACGCGCCTGCCCGCCACGCTGCTGGCCGGTGAGCCGGGCTTCAACCGCTTCGACCAGGACCAGGCCATGCTGGGCTATGAGCTGACGCACCGGCTCAGCGACCGCTGGACCTTCTCGCAAAGCCTGCGCTGGGCCCGGCTGGACGCCGACATGCGCCAGGTCTACCAGACCGGCTACCTCGACCCCGCCCCCGCCAACCCGCAAGACCCGGCCGCCTGGCGGCTGCTGGGCCGGTCGGTCACCACCAGCCGCGAGAAGATCCATGCCCTGGTGGTGGACAACCGCCTGCAAGGCGAGCTGGCGTTCGGCGCCTGGCGGCACACGCTGCTGGCCGGCTTCGACCTGCAGCGCAGCCGGGTCGACCAGCTGAGCGTGTTCGGCGGCACCGTCTCCCCGCTCGACGTGCTGGCGCCGGTGTATGGCGGTGCCGTGGTGCCGGGCGATCCGGCCGTCGACTCGCACACCGTGCTGGCACAAACCGGCCTGTACCTGCAAGACCAGATCCGCCAGGGCCCGTGGGTGATGACGCTGGGCGCCCGCCACGACCGCGCGGGCGTGGACACCGACGACCACCTGGCCGACGCCAGCAGCCGCCAGCGCGACCACCACACCGGCGTGCGCGCCGGCATCGTCTACCGCGCGGCCGACGGCTGGTCGCCGTATGCCAGCTACGCCAGCTCCTTCTCGCCTTCCACCACGCTCAACCCGGCCACGGGGCGGCCCTTCGACCCCGAGACCGGGCGCCAGCTGGAAGCCGGCCTGCGCCATGAGCCGGCCGGCCAGCGTGCGGTGTACAGCGCCGCCGTGTTCGAGCTGCAGCGCCGCAACTACGTGACCTACGACGCCTTGTTCGTGCCCTCGGCCCAGGGCGAGGTGACGGTGCGCGGCCTGGAGCTGGAAGCCGTGGCCGAGCCGCGCGCCGGCATGAACCTCACCGCCGCCTACGCCTTCACGCCCAAGGCCGACGTCACCCGCAGCGCCAACCCGGCCCAGGTGGGCAAGCAGGCCACCGCCGTGCCGCGCCACCGCCTGTCGCTGTGGGTGGACCAGCGCTTCGCCTCGGGCTTCAAGCTGGGCGTTGGCGCGCGCGTGGTGGGTTCGCACCACGGCATCGGCGAAACCGCGGTGCGCGACGTGCCCGGCTACACCCTGCTCGACGCCCTGCTGGGCTGGGAAGCAGGTGCATGGAGCGTGGCCCTCAACCTGTCCAACCTGACCGACAAGGACGTGCTCGTCAACTGCAGCAGCGGCAATTGCTACTACGGCAGCCAGCGCCGGGTGTCGCTGAGCGCGGCCTACCGGTTCTGAACGGTCGATTCACTCACTGCAGCCCGTCGACCTCTTCTCGCACCCGCGCCAGGGCCTTGCGCAGTTCGTCGGGCGCCACCGAGCCCAATGCCAGCCGCAAGGCATGCGGCACCGGCGCGGCCGCGGCAAACGGCTCGGCGGTGGACACCGAAATGCCGTCCTTCAGCAGCGCGGCGGCCACGCGGTCGGCGCGGGCGCCTTCGGGCAGCGGCAGCCACACGAAGTAAGACGATGGGTGCGTGCGCAGCCGCAGCCCGCGCAGCGCCTGCGCCGCCAGTTGCTGGCGCATCGCGGCATCGACGCGCTTGTCGGCTTCCAGCCGCGCCACCGTGCCATCGGCCAGCCAGCCCAGCGCGATGGCCGTCATCACGCCCGGCGTGTTCCAGGTGGTGGCGCGTATGGCCCGCTGCAGCCGCGGCACCCATTCCGCGGGCGCCGCCACCAAGCCCACCCGCAGCCCGGTGGCCACGCTCTTGGACAAGCCCGACACGTACACCGTGGCTTCGGGCAGCCAGGTGGCCAGCGGCGGCGGCGCTTCGGGCGCCAGATAGGCATAGGCCGCGTCCTCGATCACCAGCAGGCCATGGCGGCGCGCCAGGGCCGCGAGCTGGCGGCGGCGGGTGGCGCTCATCACCCAGCCCAGCGGGTTGTGCAGCGTGGGCATGGTGTACAGCGCACGCACCTGCCGGCGCCGGCACAGCGCCTCCAGCGCGTCCAGGTCCGGCCCCTGACCGGCCGCCGGTACCGCCAGCAGTTCCAGGTGCTGCTGCTCGGCCAGCACCTTGAAGCCCGGGTAGGTCAGCGCATCGGTCACCACCACGTCGCCCGGCTGCAGCAAGGCCATCACCGTGGCGGCCAGGCCGTGCTGCGCGCCATCCACGATCAACACCTGATCGCCAGGCACCTGCAGCCCGCGGTCTTGCAGGTGGCGGGCGATGGCGGCCCGCTCATGCGGTCGGCCGCCGTGCGGCTGGTAGCGCAGCAGCGCTTCCAGGTCGCCGGCGGCCGCCAGCTGGCGCAAGGCCTGGCGCAGCAGCTCGGCCTGGCCGGGCACGGTGGGGTAGTTGAAGTTCAGGTCCACCACGCCATCGGCCGCGGCCTGCTGGTCGATGCCCAGGCCGCGCGGCAAGCCCGCCTCGCGCACGAAGGTGCCGCGGCCGGTTTCGCCGCTCACCAGGCCCATGGCTTCCAGCTCCGCGTACACGCGGGTGGCCGTCACCAGCGCCAGGCCCTCGGCCGCGGCCAATGCGCGGTGCGTGGGCAGGCGGGTGCCGGGCGGCAGCCGACCCTGGCGGATGTCGGCGGCCAGGCGGTCCACCAGCGGCTTGTAGCGGGGCAGGGGCATGGCAGCAGCGTGTATCCATGACAATCGTTTGATCGTATCGGATGCCGCGCCTAGCATCCGCCGCATGCACACCGCCATCCTCACCTTCGAAGGCTTCAACGAGCTGGATTCGCTCATCGCGCTGGGCCTGCTGCGCCGCATCCAGCGCCCCGGCTGGCGGGTGACGCTGGCCACGCCCACGCCGCAGGTGCGGTCGATGAACGGCGTGGTGCTGCACGGCCAAAGCACGCTGGAAGAAGCCAGCCAGGCCGATGCGGTGATCGTGGGCAGCGGCCTGCTCACCCGGCAGGTGGTGGCCGATGCGGCATTGATGGCGCGCCTGCAGCTGGACCCCACGCGGCAACTGATCGGCGCCCAATGCTCCGGCGCGCTGGTGCTGGCGAAGCTGGGCCTGCTGCAAGGCGTGACGGCCTGCACCGACCTGACCACCAAACCCTGGGTGCAAGAGGCCGGCGTCAGCGTGCTCGACCAGCCTTTTTTCGCCCGCGGCAACGTGGCCACCGCCGGCGGCTGCCTGGCCGCGCAATACCTGGCCACCTGGGTCATCGCCCGCACCGAAGGCGTGGAAGCAGCAGCCCAGGCCATGCACTACGTGGCCCCGGTGGGCGAGAAGGACGAGTACGTGGCGCGCGCCCTGCGCAACGTGTCGCCCTACCTGGTCTAGCGATACGCCTGGTACGTCGCCGTCTCGAAGTTGACGTAGCCCATGAACGAGCCCGGGTCGCCGAAGGGCAGGATCTGGGTGGCCCAGAAGCCGCC
>NZ_CAXFDV010000759.1:0-16403 GCF_964001545.1 uncultured Aquincola sp. | reverse complement strand
GCAGCTTGCGCGCGGCCACCAGCATCGCGTAGGTCTTGCCCACGCCGGCGGAAGAGCCGAAGTAGATGCGCAGGTGGCCACGCGCGGCGGAGGCTTCTTCGTGCCGGATCTGCGCCAGCAGCGCATCAGGGTCGGGGCGTTGTTCGTCGGTCATGGAATGCGGATCTTCACAGCCAGCCGGATCGGCGGAATCGCCACCAGACCGTGGCGCCGGCACCCACGATGAGGCTGAGCGCTGCAGGGTAGCCCCAGCGCCACTTGAGCTCCGGCATGAACTCGAAGTTCATGCCCCAGATGCCGGCCAATGCCGTGGCCACCGCGAAGATGGCGGCCCAGGCGGCCAGGCGCTTGGTGACCTCGCCTTCTTCGATGGTGACCATCGACAGGTTCACCATGATGGCCGTGGCGATCGTGTCGCGGATGGTGTTGACCGACGCCGCGATGCGGGCCAGGTGATCTCCGAGGTCGCGAAAGTAGGCTTGCGTGTTCACGCACACCGCCGGCACCCGTCCGCCATGCAGCTTGCCGGAGAACTGCAGCAGCGAGCCCACGGCATGCTCCAGCTGCAGCAGACGGCCCTTCAGGTCGTACAGCCGCTCGATGTTCCGGCGTGCCGCACCGGGCTCGAAGATGCGCCGCTCGATGCTCTCGAGCTCGCCCTGCAGCAGCTCCAGCACCGGGAAGTAGCGATCGATCACCGCATCCATCAGGGCATACAGCACGTAGCCCGGGCCCTGCTGCAGCAGCGCCGGATCGCGCTCGCAGCGCTCGCGCACCCCCAGGAAGTGCTGCCTGCTTCCGCGGCGCACCGACAGCACATAGTTCGGACCGGCGAAGACCGACACCTCGCCCAGGTTGAGCTCGCCACCGGTGAACTCGATCAGTTGCATGACCACCAGCAGCGCATTGCCGTATTCGTCGATCTTGGGGCGCAGGTGGCCGCGGCCGGCATCCTCGATGGCCAGCGGCGGCAGGTCGAACTCGCGCCGCATCACCTCGAGTTCCGCGTCCGAAGGATCGCGCAACGCGACCCACACCAGGCAGCCCGGCTGGTCGAGGTAGTCGCTGATGCGCTCCAGGGGCACATCCTCCAGCCGGCTGCCCTGGCGGTAGACGACGCAGTTCACCAGCATCGCCAAGGGCTCCCTATGGCCTGTGGAACAGCCGGGCCGGCACGACATGCTTCATCCATGCAGGGCGCCACCGCAGCGTACGTTTGCGGGCCGGCCCTCAAGGGCGGTTGGCGTCCAGGCTCAGGTTGACCTGCAGCACGTTGACCCGCGGCTCGCCGAGAAAGCCGAACAGCGGCGCCTGGGTGTGCTCGGCGATCACCTGCTGCACCCGCGACAGCGGCAGGTTGCGCACCCGGGCGATGCGCGCAGCCTGGAAGGCGGCACCCGCCGGGCTGACATGCGGGTCGAGCCCGCTGCCCGAAGCGGTGACCAGGTCCACCGGCACCGGCGCGGTGTTGCCGGGGTCGGCGGCGCGCAGCGCGTCGATGCGGGCCTTCACGGCCTCGGCCAGCGCCGGGTTCAACGGTCCCTGGTTCGAGCCGCCGGAGGCCAGGCCATTGTTGGCCATCGGCCCGGTGGCCGAGGGCCGGCCCCACAGGTACTTGGGGTCGGTGAAGTTCTGGCCGATCAGGCTGGAGCCCACCAGCTTGCCGTCCTGCTCGATCAGGCTGCCGGCGGCCTGCCGGGGCATCAGCGCCTGGGCCACACCGGTGACGGCCAGCGGATAAGCCATGCCGGTGAGCACGGTGAGCGCCGCGAACACGACGAGAACGGGGCGTAGATACGCAGTCATGGAAACGTCCTTCAAACGAGGTTGACCGCCGTCAGCAGCAGGTCGATGAGCTTGATGCCGATGAAGGGCACCACCAGGCCGCCCAGGCCGTACACCAGCACGTTGCGGCGCAGCAGCGCGGCGGCGCCGACGGCGCGGTAGGCCACGCCCTTGAGCGCCAGCGGGATCAGGAACACGATGACGATGGCGTTGAAGATCACCGCCGACAGGATGGCCGACGACGGGCTGGACAAGCCCATCACGTTCAGCGCACCCAGCTGCGGATAGGTGGTGACGAACATCGCCGGGATGATGGCGAAGTACTTGGCCACGTCGTTGGCGATGGAGAAGGTGGTCAGCGAGCCGCGCGTCATCAGCAGCTGCTTGCCGGTCTCGACGATCTCCAGCAGCTTGGTGGGGTTGCTGTCCAGGTCCACCATGTTGCCGGCCTCCTTGGCGGCCTGGGTGCCGGTGTTCATCGCCACCGCCACGTCGGCCTGCGCCAGCGCGGGGGCGTCGTTGGTACCGTCGCCGGTCATGGCCACCAGGCGGCCTTCGGCCTGGTAGTCGCGGATCATCTTCAGCTTGGCCTCGGGCGTGGCCTCGGCCAGGAAGTCGTCCACGCCGGCCTCGGCCGCGATGGCCGCGGCGGTCAGGCGGTTGTCGCCGGTGATCATCACCGTCTTGATGCCCATGCGGCGCAGCTCGGCAAAGCGCTCCTTGATGCCGCCCTTGACGATGTCCTTGAGCTCCACCACGCCCAGCACACGGGTGCCGTCGGCCACCACCAGCGGCGTGCTGCCCTTCTTGGCGACGTCGTTGGCGGCCTGCTGCACGTCGGCCGGGAAGTGGCCGCCCAGCGCTTCCACATGCTTGCGGATGGCCTCGCCGGCGCCCTTGCGCAGCTGGCGCACGCTGCCGTCGGGCTGCTGCACGTCGACACCGCTCATGCGCGTTTGCGCGGTGAAGGGCACGAAGGTGGTCTGCTGGCCGGCCAGCTCACGTTCGCGCAGGTTGAACTTCTGCTTGGCCAGCACGGTGATGCTGCGGCCCTCGGGCGTTTCGTCGGCCATGGAGGCGAACTGCGCCGCATCGGCCAGCGCCTGCTCGGTCACGCCGCTGGCCGGCACGAAGGCCGAGGCCTGGCGGTTGCCCAGGGTGATGGTGCCGGTCTTGTCCAGCAGCAGCACGTCCACGTCGCCGGCGGCTTCCACCGCGCGGCCCGAGGTGGCGATGACGTTGGCCGCCATCATGCGGCTCATGCCCGCCACGCCGATGGCCGACAGCAGCGCGCCGATGGTGGTGGGAATCAGGCACACCAGCAGCGCGATCAGCGCCGTCACCGACACCGGCTGGCCGGCCCCCGCCGCGCCCACGCTGAACAGCGAGTACGGCAGCAGCGTGACGGTGACCACCAGGAACACGATGGTCAGCGCCACCAGCAGGATGGTCAGCGCGATCTCGTTGGGCGTCTTCTGGCGCTTGGCGCCCTCCACCATCGAGATCATGCGGTCGAGGAACGACTCACCCGGGTTGACGTCGATGCGCACCACCAGCCAGTCCGACAGCACGCGCGTGCCGCCGGTGACCGAGGCGAAGTCGCCGCCCGACTCGCGGATGACCGGGGCCGATTCGCCGGTGATGGCGCTTTCGTCCACCGAGGCCACGCCTTCGATCACCTCGCCGTCCAGCGGGATGGTGTCGCCGGCTTCCACCAGCACCACCGCGCCCTTGCGCAGTTCTTCGGCCTCCTGCGGATGCCAGGAAGAACCGTGGCGCGGCTGGTTCAGCACCTTGGCGATGGTCTTGCGCTTCATGCCGCGCAGCGACGAGGCCTGGGCCTTGCTGCGGCCTTCAGCCATCGCCTCGGCGAAGTTGGCGAACAGCACGGTGAACCACAGCCACAGCGCGATGGCCAGGATGAAGCCCTGCGGTGCCTCGCCCTGCCCGGCCACGGCCTGCGCCCACAGCGCGGTGGTGAGGATGCTGCCGACATAGACGACGAACATCACGGGGTTGCGCCACTGCACCCGCGGGTCCAGCTTGCCGAAGGCCGAGACGACAGCCGGCTTGACGAGGGCAGGATCGAAGAGGGAGAACGTTTTGGAAGTAGTCATGTTCTTGTCCACGCGGGACCTCACTTCGGGTACCAGAGCATCAGGTGCTCGACGACCGGGCCGAGGGCCAGCGCCGGCACGTAGTTCAGCAGCCCGACGAGCAGCACGGTGCCGATCAGCAGCAGCACGAACAGGGGCCCGTGGGTGGGCAGCGTGCCGGCCGTGACGGCCATCCGCTTTTTGCCGGCCAGCGAGCCGGCGATGGCCAGCACCGGCACGATCACGCCGAAGCGGCCGAACCACATCGCGATGCCCAGCAGCGTGTTGTAGAAGGGCGTGTTGGCCGACAGTCCTGCAAAGGCGCTGCCGTTGTTGTTGCCGGCCGAGGTGAAGGCGTAGAGGATTTCAGAAAAGCCGTGCGGCCCCGGGTTGGCGATGCCGGCCTTGCCGGCTTCGGCCAGCACGGCCACTGCGGCGCCGACCAGCACCAGGACCGGCGTGACGAGGATGGCGATCGACGTCATCTTCATCTCGTAGGTCTCGATCTTCTTGCCCAGGTATTCGGGCGTGCGGCCGATCATCAGGCCGGCGATGAACACCGTGAGGATGGCGAAGATCAGCATGCCGTACAGGCCCGTGCCCACGCCGCCGAACACCACCTCGCCCAGCTGCATCAGCACCAGCGGCACGGCGCCGCCCAGGGGCGTGAACGAGTCGTGCATGCCATTGACGGCACCGCAGGAAGCGGCCGTCGTGATGGCCGCGAACAGGCCGGTGGCCGCGATGCCGAATCGCGCTTCCTTGCCTTCCATGTTGCCGCCGGGCTGCTGCGCGCTGGCCGACTGGTCCACGCCCAGTTGCGCCAGCACCGGCGTTCCCTGCTGTTCCTGCACCGTCACCACCACCACGGCCACCACGAAGATCGCCGTCATCGCAGCCAGCAGCGCCCAGCCCTGGCGCACGTCACCCACCATGCGGCCGAACATGAACACCAGCGCGGTGGGGATCACGAAGATCGCCAGCATCTGCAGCAAGTTGGACAGCGGCGTGGGGTTCTCGTACGGGTGGGCCGAGTTGGCGTTGAAGAAGCCGCCACCGTTGGTGCCCAGCATCTTGATGGCCTCCTGCGAAGCCACCGGGCCCATCGGCAGGGTTTGCGTGCTGCTGGTCTTGTCCTCCATCACCGGGGCGCCCTGCGCGTCGAGCACGGGCTGGCCGGCAGCGTCCACCTTCGGCTGCTGGTAGCGGGTGGCCTCCAGCGTGGTGGCTTCCTGGTAGGGCGAGAAGTTCTGGATCACGCCCTGGCTGACGAGCGCCACCGCCAGCACGAGCGACAACGGCACCAGCACATAGGCGGTGACCCGCGTCACGTCGACCCAGAAGTTGCCGATCCCGGTGGCCGAGCGGGCTGCGAAGGCCCGGATCAAGGCCATGACCACCACGATGCCGGTGGCCGCGGAGAAGAAATTCTGCCCCGCCAGCGCCACCATCTGCGTCAGGTAGCTCATCGTCGCTTCGCCGCTGTAGCCCTGCCAGTTGGTGTTGCTGACAAAGCTGATGGCGGTGTTGAAGGAAGAGTCGGGACTGACCGCCGCCATGCCGGCCGGGTTGAGCGGCAGCACGGCCTGCAGCCGCTGCAGCGCATAGACGACGACGAATCCGAGCCCGTTGAAGCACAACAGGGCCAGCGCGTAGGACTTCCAGCCCATGCTGGCCTGGGCGTCGACGCCCGCCAGCCGATACAGGCCCCGTTCGGCAGCCGCCAGCGGCGCCATCCAATGCGGCAGGCGACCTTCGGCCACCGCCGCGAGCCAGCGGCCCAGCGGCCAGGCCAGCAGCACCAGCACGACCAGGAACACACCCAGCAGGGTCCAGGCTTGAGCACTCATCAAAATTCCTCGGCCCTCAGCAGGGCATACAGCAGGTAAACAAGCAGTGCGAGCGCCGACAGGCCGGCGAGCCAGTACAGCCAGCTCATGGGCGTGCTCCCAGCGCGCCGCAACCGGCCACCAGGCCGAGCAAGGCAATGAACATCGCGACCGCCCCCAAGAGGAAGACAAAGTCCATGGGTTCTCCAACTTCTTTTTTCCAGCCGTCAGCGTATGGAAGCCGGCATCAAGACGGCATAGAGATGCAGGCGCGCCGCATCAAGAAATCATCAAGACGCCGGATGCCCTATAAACGCGGCCTTGAGATCGAGGGCGGCGACAAGATGAACGCGAATGAATCCCGTCAGGGCCTGGGCATGCTGACGCTGGGGGCGCTGGGCGTCGTGTACGGCGACATCGGCACCAGCCCGCTGTACACGATGAAGGAGGTGTTCAACCCATCGCACGGCGTGCCGCTGGATGCGGCCAACATCATCGGTGCCGTCTCGGTGATCTTCTGGGCGCTGATGGTGGTGGTCACGCTGAAGTACGTGATCCTGATCCTGCGGGCCGACAACCGCGGCGAAGGTGGCGTGATGGCGCTGACGGCCCTGGCCGCCAACGGCACGCCGGCCCGGCGCACGGCGCTGCTGGTCATCGGCGTGCTCGGCGCCGCGCTGTTCTACGGCGACAGCGTCATCACGCCGGCCATCTCGGTGCTGGGTGCGGTCGAAGGCCTGGGGTCGATCACACCCGCCTTCGAGCCCTACATCGTGCCCATCTCGGTGGCCATCATCGTCGTGCTGTTCATGGCCCAGCGCTTTGGCACCGGCACGGTGGGCAAGCTGTTCGGCCCGGTCATCACCCTGTGGTTCACGGTGCTCGGCATCATGGGCGCGCTGCAGGTGGTCTCGCAGCCGGGCATCCTGGCGGCACTCAATCCGCTGCAGGCCATCGACTTTCTGCAGGCCCGTGGCTGGCACCTGTTCCTGATCATGGGGTCCATCGTGCTGGCCCTCACCGGCGCCGAAGCCCTGTATGCCGACATGGGTCACTTCGGGGCGCGGCCGATCCGTCTGGCCTGGACCGGCCTGGTGCTGCCTTCGCTCGCGCTCAACTACATGGGTCAGGGTGCCTTGCTGATCGCCGACCCCACCGCGCTGGAAAGCCCGTTCTACCGCCTCTTTCCGACCTATCTGCTGATTCCGGCGGTGCTGCTGGCCACGGCAGCCTCGGTGATCGCCTCGCAGGCGACCATCTCCGGCGCCTACTCGATGACGCGGCAGGCCATCCAGCTCGGCCTGCTGCCGCGCATGCGCATCCTCAACACGTCCCAGGAGTACGGGCAGATCTACGTGCCGCTGGTCAACTGGGTGGTGATGGTGGCGGTGCTGCTGGCCACCGTGGGCTTCGGCAGTTCATCCGCGCTGGCGTCCGCCTACGGCATCGCGGTCACGGTCACGATGTTCATCACCACGGCCTTGACGTTCTTCGTCGTGCACCATGTGTGGAAGTATTCGCTCGCAGTCGCGCTGGCCGCGACCGCCGTCTTCCTGGTGGTCGATGCGGTGCTGGTGATCTCGTGCTCCCTCAAGATCCTGCAGGGCGGCTGGTTCCCGCTGGTCATGGGCGGCGCCATCTTTGCGGTGATGACCACCTGGCGACGCGGACGCGAACTGCTGATCGACCACATCCGGCGCGACGACCCCGAGCTGCTGCCCTTCATCACCTCCCTGTCGCAGGACGACACCGCGCACCGTGCAGCGCGCACCGCGGTGTACGCGGTCGCCAACCCTGAAACCGTGCCGCAGGCGCTGATGCACAACATCAAGCACTACCAGGTGCTGCACGAGACGAACCTGATCCTCAACGTGCAGTTTGAGGAAGTTCCGAAGGTGGACGAAGCGCACCGGGTTCAGGTCACGCCCCTGGTCAAGGGCTTCTGGCGGGTGCAGGTGACCTTCGGCTTCATGGACGAGCCGGACATTCCCAAGGCGCTGGAACTCTGCGCCCAGCAGGGCCTGCCGATCGACCAGGCCGCCACCTCGTACTTCCTGAGCCGCGAGATCGTGATACCCACCCGCGGCACCGGCATGGCCCACTGGCGCGAAGCCCTGTTCGCGATGATGTCGCGCAACGCCGGCAGCGTGGCAGGGTTCTTCAAGCTGCCGGACAACGGCGTGGTGGAGCTGGGCACGCGGGTGCAGATCTGAGCGTGGGGCCCCGCGGCCCTCAATCCAGCTGCAGCCCCAGATCCTTGGCCGCCTTCGACAGCAGCGTGACTTCGCGCTGCAGCACTTCGTTGAAGGCGGCGGGCGTGTTGCCGGTCATCGGCGAGACGCCGCCGATCTCGTTCAGGCGCTTGCGGAACTCGGGCTCGGTGACGATCTGCGCCACCTTCTGGTTGATCAGCTGCACCGCCGCGGTCGGCGTCCGGGCCGGGGCCACCAGGCCGAACCAGACGTCGAAATCGACACCCCCCGGCGAGCCCTGTTCGATCAGCGTGGGCACGTCGGGCCAGAGCTCGGAGCGGGTGGCGCGCAGCTGGCCCAGCGCCTTGAGCTTGCCGGCCTGGATGAAGCTGCGTGCATCGGCGGTGCCCAGCAGGCCCCACTTGACTTCGCCCGTCATCAGCGCCTGCGCCAGCGGCGCGCCGCCCTTGTAGGGCACATGCGTGTAGTTTCCGCTGGCCTGCGCATTGAGCATCTCGGAAGCCAGGTGCGACAGGCCGCCCGCGCCCGCCGAGCCATAAGGCAGGCCGCCCTTGCCGGCCGCCTTGCCCGCGGCCACCAGGTCGCCCACGGTCTTGAACGGTGAATCCGGCGGCACCACCAGCACCAGCGGCGCCAGCGACACGCGTGCCACCGGCACGAAGTCGGCCGCGGTGAAGCCGGCCTTGCTGAAGGTCACCGGGTTGATGGACAGCATGCCCGTCAGGCTCATGGCCAGCGTGTGACCATCGGCCGGGCTTTGCAGCAGCGTGACCATGCCCAGGTTGCCGCTGGCACCGGGCCGGTTTTCCACCACCACGGTCTGCTTGAGTTCTTCCTGCAGCCGCGGCGCCAGCAGCCGGGCCGCCACGTCGGTGGCGCCGCCCGGCGGGTACGGCACGATGATGCGGATGGGCTTGCTGGGAAAGGCCGGCTGGGCCAGCAGCGCGCCCGGGGCGGCGGCCAGCAGCGCAGCGCCGGCCAGCCCGGCCGCCAGCGCACGGCGACGGTGGTGTTGCATGAAAGTCTCCTGGTTCGGGTCGTGAAGGCAGGCTCAGCGCGCGGCCGTGGCTTCGTAGGCGGCCTGGCGTTGTTCCAGCCGCTCCCAGCCGATGGTCTGCTTGAAGGCCGCCATGGTGGCGCGGCCGCAGGGCAGCTCGCCCATCGGTTCACCGCGGCGGGCCGCCAGCGCGGCCAGGTTGGCCTGCATCGCATGCACGATGGTCAGCAGCGAGACGATGGGATAGGTGGCAAAGGCCGCCACCGCTTCGATCTGCGCACGGTCGAGCCGGGCCATCCAGGTGCCTTCCATCAGCTGCAGCGACAGCGGCCGGCCGCAGGCCTCGCGCAGGCGCACCAGCTCTTCGTAACGGCTGAAGGTGCGTGAGATCGGCTGGATCAGGTCGGCGCCCGCCTCGGCCAGCCGCGCCGCGCGGTCGATGGCTTCCTGCGGGTCGGCCACGTCGGTGCGCGCGACGATCAGCAGATCGGGGTCCTGCCGCGCGTCCACCGCGGCATGGATGCGGGCCAGCGCCTCGTGCAGCGGCACCACCAGCGACTGCGCGGCCGCCGCGGGGCAGCGCTTGGGGCTGACCTGGTCTTCGATGGACAGCGCAGCCACGCCGGCCTTCTCGAAGGCGCGCACAGTACGGCCCATGTTCAGCACGTTGCCGTAGCCGGTGTCGGCATCGGCAAAGATGGGCTTGCGCACCACGGCGGCCATGTGGTCCACCACCTGCACGTTTTCGCTCAGCGTGTACAGCTCCATGTCGGGCTGGCCCAGCAGCGAGGCCGAGATGCCGAAGCCGGTGGAGAACACGCCGTCGAAGTCCGACTGGTCCACCAGCAGGGCCGATAGCGCATCCTGCGCACCGGCGAACCAGACCGTGGGGCCGCCTTGCACACGGCGGCGCAGCTGCTGGCGGTTGAGCGTGGGTGAGGTGTCAGTCATGCGGTGCTCCGGTGGGTGCGGTTGCGCGGGCCAGCCGCGCCTTGAGGTAAGGAATGAGGCCGCCCGCCTCCAGCGTGCCGCGCTCGGCAGCGCCCAGCGGCTCGATGGGCAGCGAGCGGTCCAGCGCCGGCAGCTGCACCTGCTGCGCGGCCCAGTCCACTTCCAGCAGGTCGCCGCGCCGCGCCGCGGCCAGGATGCCGGGGCAGGTGACCAGCGGAAAACCCATGCTGATCTCGCCGCGGAAAAAGCCGGGCGAAAACGACTCGGCCACCACGCCGGCAATGCCCAGGTGGCGCATCGCCCGCATTGCCGGGTAGTGCGGGTGGCCATAGCCGAAGTTGCGGCCGCCCACCAGCAGGTCGCCACGCTGCACCGTGGCCGCGAAGCCCGGCGCCTGGTCGGCCAGCACCAGGCCGGCCAGTTCCTGCAGGTCGGTGATCTTGATGTTGCGCACGCCGACGATGAGGTCGATGTCGTAGTCGTCTTCCTCGAACACCCAGGCCACGCGGCCGCGCAGGTTCTTCAACGCGCTCATGCCGACGCCTCCAGGTAAGGCCGCGGGTCGGCGATGCAGCCTTCCAGCGCGCTGGCGGCCACCACGGCGGCGTTGCACAGGTAGATCTCGCTGTCCACGCTGCCCATGCGGCCCGGCGTGTTCAGCGTGCCGGTGGACACCGCGCGCTGGCCGTCGGCCATGGTGGCGATGCGGCCGTAGCAGTAGTCGCAGGTGGGCGAGCTGACGAAGGCGCCCGCTTCCACCAGCGCCTCGATCAGCCCTTCACGTGCGGCCTGCGCCATGATGGCCTGCGAGGTGGGCACCACATGCAGCTGGAAGCCCGGCTGGATCTGCCGGCCGCGCAGCACCTGGGCTGCGATGCGCAGGTCTTCCAGCCGGCCGCTGGCGCAAGAGCCCAGGTAGCCCGCATGCACGGCCAGGCCCACGTGCTCCGACAGGTCGCGGGTGTTGGCCGGGCTGGGCGGCACCACCACGATGGGCTGCAGCGCCGACACGTCCACCGTGACCACCCGTTCGTACACCGCGTCTTCGTCGGGCTGCACCGCGGGCACCTGCAGGCAGGGCCGGCCCTGCAGCCACTCGCGGGTGCGGGCATCGGGCGCCACCAGCATGGTGGTGGCGCCGAGAAACATGGCCTGGCCGCACAGCGTCTGCCGGCCTTCCACGCTCATCGCATCGATCACCGGGCCGGCCAGTTCAACCGCCTTGAACGCGCACGACGAGGGCCCCATCACCCGCACCAGATGGTGGAACACGTCGCGCGCCATCACGCCCGGCTGCAGCGTGCCGGTGATCACCACCTTGACCGTGGGCAGCACCCGCAGCGCGATGGTCTCGGACACATAGGCTTCCAGCACGCCCTTGCGCGCCCCGAAGGCGTAGGCCCCGAAGGCGCCCAGCTGGCTCACATGGCCGTCAAAGTGCACGATGAAGGCGCCCGGCGTGGCATAGCCCAGCTCGGCCGACACCTGGTGGCCGATGCCCTTGCGTTCATGCACCGGCACGCCTTGCGCGGCGCCCCAGGCGCGGGTGCCGCGGTGCAGCTCTTCTTCCTTGGGCGAAGCCGCCGGCACCATGTGGTCGATGAACAGCACATAGCGCTCGGGCGTGGCCACCTGCTCGACGCCGAACTCCTCGCGCGCCTCCTTGAAGAACACGTCGGTGTAGCCGGGAAAGTCGTAGCTGATGACCACGTCGGGCCGGGCCTCGATCTCGTCGCCGGGGTGCACGAAGTCGCGCCCGCTGCAACGGGCGAGGATCTTCTCGGTCATGGTCTGCGGCACGCGCGTTGGATGGTTTGTCACCTTGTGGAAACTCCTGGGGCTGCTGCTGTGCCACCATTCAAGGCCACAAGCCTGCGCAAGGCGCCCGGGGCAACCCCAGGTTCTGCCGCATCGTGGAAACGTTTTAAGAGGGCCACCCGCATGACCACCACCCCGGCCGAGCGCACCCGCGCGGGCACCCAGAGCATCGAACGCGTGGTGGAGCTGCTGCGCACCGTCGCCTCGCGCGGGCGCAACGGCATGCGTTTGGGCGACGTGGCCAGCGCCACCGGCCTGCCCACCTCCACCTGCTTTCGCATGCTGCAGCGGCTGGAGCTGGAAGGCCTGCTGGAACGCCATGCGGTCACCCGCAAGTACCACCTGGGCCCGCTGCTGCATGAGCTGGGCATGCTGGCCTACCCCCGCGTGCAACTGGCCGCGCACTGCGAGCCGGCGCTGGCCGAACTGGCCCACGACACGCAGGACACGGTGTACCTGAGCGAGCGCCGCGGCCTGGAAGCGGTGTGCACCGCCCGTGCGCTGGGCGACTACCCCATCAAGGCGCTGACGCTGGACGTGGGCATCCGCCGGCCCCTGGGCGTGGGCGCAGGCGGCCTGGCCATCCTGTGCCAGCTGCCGGCGGAAGAGGCGCAAGACATCATCGAGGCCAATGCCTGGCGCTATGCCAAGCAGTCGTCGCTGGACGCCGCGCAAGTGATGGCCGCGGTGGCCCAAGGCCGGGCACAGGGCTACGCCTTCCTCGACAGCCCGGTGTTCACCGGCACCGCTGCCGTGGGCGTGGCCCTGCCGGGCGCCCCACCCATGGCCGCCCTCAGCGTGGCAGCGATCTCGGCCCGGCTCGACGAGCGCCGACGCGCCGAGGTGGGCGCGGCCCTGCAGCGGCAGGCCCGCAAGCTGGGGCGGCTGCTGCAGGCGCTGCAGGAGGGCAGCCGTTGAGGGCCACGACGGCCTGATTTTTTGACAGTTGACTGTCTCAAATAAGTGGCGCATATTGGCGCCATGCCAGAGACCGACCGCGCCACCGAAGCAGACGCTGAACGCTTTTCCATCGACGAGCTGTCGGTGTTGGCGGGCCTGACGCCGCGCACCGTGCGCTACTACATCACCGAAGGCCTGATCGACCGCCCCGTGGGTGAAAAGCGTGGCGCGCACTATGTGCGGCGCCACCTGGAGCAGCTACTGCTGATCCGCCGCTGGACCGACGCCGGGCTGAGCCTTGCGCGCGTGCGCGAGCTGACCGCCGGCGCGCCCGAAGACCCGGCGCCGCGCCGCGCGCCGCCGGGCAGCGTCGAAGTCTGGAGCCGCGTCACCGTGGCAGACGGCCTGGAGATCCACGTCGAGCCGGGTCGCGCCGGGCTCGATCCAGCGCAGATGCGCCAGCTGGTGCAGGGCATCGCAGCCCTGTACCGCCGGCTGCGCGCCAGCCCCCGCGCCCCTTGAGCAAGCGCTGCAAACGCCTGCTTCCACCCACCCCTACGGAGACCGACGATGCCCGAACACCGCGCCTTTTCCCTGGTCCGTACCGGCGGCCACGCACCGCCGCCCGTGCTGGTGGGCGTGCAGGCCGAAGGCCGGCTGGACGCCACGCTGCTGAGCCTCACGCTGCGCCAGACCTACCGCAACGCTGGCAGCCAGGCGCTGGAGGTGGTCTACACCTTTCCGCTGCCGCTGCGGTCGGTGCTGCTGGGCTTCGCCTGCGAGCTCAACGGCCAGCGCCAGGATGGCGTGGTGGTGGCGCGGCAGCAGGCCGAGCGTCAGTACGAAGCCGCCTTGCAGGAGGGCGATGCCCCGGTGATGCTGGAAGCGCACGGCGACGGCCTGCACACGGCCAACATCGGCAACCTGATGCCGGGCGATGAGCTGGTGATCGAGTGCCGCCTGGCCGAACTGCTGAGCTTTGAGCAAGGCCGGCTTCGGGTCTCCATCCCCACCACCATCGCGCCACGCCACGGCCCGCCTGCGGCTGCCGGCCTGCAGCCCCAGCAGGCGCCCGAGGTGGATCTGGCCGCCGATTACCCGCTGAACCTGCGCCTGACCCTGGGCCCCACCCTGGCCGGCGCCCATGCGCACAGCCCCACCCATGCCATGGCCACGCACCCGGCCGACGGCGCCGCGCTGGCGCTGGAGCTGCAGCCCGGCGCGCGGCTGGACCGCGACCTGGTGGTGATCGTCACGCCGCGTGAGCCGCAGCCTTCGCTGCTGGTGCGCGCCGAGGACCCCTTCGATACCGCCGCCCCGGTGGTGATGATGGCCGCACTGCGGCCGCCGCTGGCACCCGCGCGGCGGGCGATCCGGCTCAAGCTGCTGGTCGATTGCTCGGGCTCGATGCAGGGCGACAGCATCGAGTCCGCCCGCGCCGCGCTGCGCGGCGTGGTGGCGGCGCTGGAAGACGACGACGAGCTGAGCCTGAGCCGCTTCGGCACCTCGGTCGAGCACCTGTTGCCGCCTTCCCGGGCACGCGCCCAGACGCTGCGCCACCTGCAGCCGCTGGTCGACGGTGTGCAGGCCGACCTGGGCGGCACCGAGATGGCCCTGGCATTGGCCGAAGTGTTCAAGCTGCCAGGCAGCCAGGCGGACGAAGGCGGCGACGTGCTGATGATCACCGACGGCAACATCTGGCATGCCGAAGCCACGGTGGCCGAGGCCCGCCGCAGCGGCCACCGCGTGTTTGCCATCGGCGTGGGCGCGGCGCCGGCCGAAGGCGTGCTGCGGGCACTGGCGCAAGCCACCGGCGGTGCCTGCGACTTTGCCACGCCGGGCGAGGCGGTGGCCACCGCGGCCCGCCACATGTTGCAGCGCATGCGCCAGCCGGTGCACACGCAGGTGCGCATCGACTGGGGCCGCACGCCCGTCTGGTCATGCGGGCCCGCGGCCAGCGTGTTCGGTGGCGACACCGTGCTGGCGTTCGCCGGCTTCGATCGCCCGGTCGAGCCGGGTGCCGTGCGCCTGCTGGCCGAAGAGGCGCCAGGCCGCAGCGTGGAACTGGCGCGTGCCGAGGCGGATGCGCCCTGCCCCGGCGACGACCTGGCCCGCATGGCGGCCCACCGCAGGATGGCCGATGACAGCCGTGTGGACGCACCGGCGCTGGCCACGCGCTACCAGCTGCTGGGCGCCCACACGCATTGCGTGCTGGTGCATCGGCGCGCCGAACAAGACCGCAGCACCGAAGCGGCCCGGCTGCACCGCGTGGGCTCGATGCTGGCCGCGGGCTGGGGCGGTTTCGGGCAGGTGCTGCAGGAGGCGCCGCGGTATGCCCTCTCATCCCGCGGCGGTTTCGCCGAGTCGTTCTGCGCCACCGAAGCGCAGTTCTTCGCGCCCTGCGCCATCGACTTGTTTGGGCAGCCGGAGTCCCTGGGCGACACCGCGCGCGCGGTGGTCGAGCAGATGGTGCGGCGTGGCCTGGACGGCCTTCACCCCAGCGGCTTCAGGCAAGCCGACCCCAAGGCCCTGCAGGCCGTGCACGAAGTGGCGGCCCTGCTGCCCGACGGTCGCATGGCCTGGCTGCTGCTGGCCCTTTGGGTGGCCGAGCGGCCGCAGGCGCCGCAAGATCCCGCGATGCAGGAGCGCCTGCGTCAATGGCTCGCGGCGATGGCGCCGGCGCTGGTGTCGGCAGCCCTGGCGGTCTTCGAACAGCGCCTGGGCGGCCATGCCAGCCCCGACCGGGGCCGCCCCTAGACTCGCTCCATGCCCAAGACCCGCGCCAGCGACACCCCCACGCCCCCGCCCCGCACCGACGCCGGCTGGGGCCGGCCGCTGGGCGGCTGGCGCTTGCGGCTCTACACCGTCATCTTCGAGGCCGACACACGCGCCGGCCGGCTGTTCGACCTGGCGCTGGTGTGGCTGATCCTGGCCAGCGTGGCGGTGGTGATGCTGGACAGCTTCGAGCACATCCATGCGCAGTGGGGGCCGGTGCTGGGCGTGCTGGAGTGGCTGTTCACCGTGGTCTTCACGCTGGAGTACCTGGCGCGGCTGGCCTGCGTGCACCGGCCGCTGCGTTATGCGCGCAGCTTTTTCGGCGTCATCGACCTGCTGGCGGTGCTGCCCACCTGGCTGGCGCTGTTCCTGCCCGGCCTGCATGCGCTGATCGACGTGCGGCTGCTGCGGCTGCTGCGCCTGTTCCGCATCTTGAAGCTGGCCGAGTACGTGGACGAATACGCCGCGCTGCTCAGCGCCCTGGCGGCCAGTCGGCGCAAGATCATGGTGTTCCTCAGCTTCGTGATGCTGGTGGTGGTGGTGATGGGCACCATCCTCTATGTGGTGGAAGGGCCGGCCAACGGCTTTGCCAACATCCCGGTGTCGGTGTACTGGGCCATCTCCACGATGACGACGGTGGGCTTTGGCGACATCACGCCCAAGACCGGGCTGGGCCGCTTCATCGCCTCGGTGATGATGCTGGTGGGCTGGGGCACGCTGGCGGTGCCCACCGGCATCGTGGGCGCCGAGTTCACCGCGCTGCGCATGGGCCACCGCCGCCTGCCCACCACCCGCACCTGCCCCGCCTGCCTGAGCGAAGGCCATGCGCCGCAGGCCCGCTATTGCAGCGACTGCGGCGCACCGCTGCCGCCCTACGCGCGGGGCAGCGCGCCCTGAGGGCGCCGCCCCAGCCTGCTTATTCTGCTTATGGGGCCGGCGTGACCCTCCACAAGGTGTTGGACAGGTCGTCGGCCACCAGCAGCGCACCGCGCGGGTCCACCGTCACGCCCACCGGGCGGCCACGCGTCTTGCCGTCTTC
>NZ_CAXFDV010000758.1:0-2027 GCF_964001545.1 uncultured Aquincola sp. | reverse complement strand
TCGAACAGCGATGGCGTGATCTGCCGCGGGAAGATGACCAGCGGCTCGGCCGCCGCCTCGGCAAATCGCAGCGTGCGCCGCGCGGCCAGCGGGTGCGTGGCCGGCAGCACCAGCTGCATCGGTTCGGTCAGCACGGTGCGGGCGCCGAAGCCCGGTGGCGCTGCATCGGGCGCATGCAGCACGAAGCCGGCGTCGATCTCCTCGGCCGCAAACGCCGCCAGCTGCACGTCCAGCGTGGCCTCGCGCAGTTGCACATCCACCTCGGGATGGGCCTGGCGGAAGCCGCGCAGCCAGTCGGGCAGCGGCCCGTAGGCGATGCTGGAGACGAACGCCAGCCGCAGCAGGCCCGAGCGCCCGGCCGCTGCCGCACGCACCGCTGCCGGCAGCGCATCGGCCGCGCGCAACAGGCGCCGCGCCTGTTCCAGCAGCGCCTCGCCGGCCGGCGTCAACGCCACCTGGCGCTTGCTGCGCAGGAACAGCGCCACCTCCAGCTCACGCTCCAGGCCCTGCACCGCCTGGGTCAGCGGTGGCTGCGTCATGTGCAGGCGGCGGGCGGCGCGGCCGAAGTGCAGCTCCTCGGCCACGGCCACGAACTGGCGCAGCGGACGCAGGTCGATCATCGATATGCCTTGTGAATCAATCGCAGGCGACAAATATATTGGACGCTTGTAAACCGCCTCCCGGATACTGCCGGCCCAGCCACATCGCCAGGAGACCCGCTGCCATGAGCTTCAACCGCCGTTCCAAGAACATCACCGAGGGCGTGGCCCGGGCGCCCAACCGCTCGATGTACTACGCGCTGGGCTACCAGGAGAGCGACTTCTCCAAGCCGATGATCGGCGTGGCCAACGGCCACTCCACCATCACGCCTTGCAACTCGGGCCTGCAGCGGCTGGCCGACGCGGCGGTGGAAGGCATCAAGGCGGCGGGCGCCAATCCGCAGATCTTCGGCACGCCCACCATCAGCGACGGCATGGCCATGGGCACCGAAGGCATGAAGTACAGCCTGGTCAGCCGCGAGGTGATCTCCGACTGCGTCGAGACCTGCGTCGGCGGCCAGTGGATGGACGGCGTGCTGGTGATCGGCGGCTGCGACAAGAACATGCCCGGCGGCATGATGGGCATGCTGCGCGCCAACGTGCCCGCCATCTACGTGTACGGCGGCACCATCCTGCCGGGCAAGTACAAGGGGCAGGACCTCAACATCGTCAGCGTGTTCGAGGCGGTCGGCCAGTTCAGCGCCGGCAAGATGGCCGAAGAAGACTTCTGCGAGATCGAGAAGCGCGCCATCCCCGGCAGCGGCAGCTGCGGCGGCATGTACACCGCCAACACCATGAGCTCGGCCTTCGAGGCGCTGGGCATGAGCCTGCCCTACGCGAGCACCCAGGCCAACGTGGAAGACGAGATCCTCGACACCACGCGCCGCGCCGCCGCCGCGGTGGTGGAAGCGGTCAAGAAGGACCTGAAGCCGCGCGACATCGTCACCAAGAAGGCCATCGAGAACGCGGTGGCCGTGATCATGGCCACCGGCGGCTCCACCAATGCGGTGCTGCACTTCCTGGCCATCGCCCATGCGGCCGAGGTGGACTGGACCATCGACGACTTCGAGCGCGTGCGCCGCAAGGTGCCGGTGCTGTGCGACCTGAAGCCCAGCGGCCAGTTCCTGGCGATCGACCTGCACCATGCCGGCGGCATTCCGCAGGTGATGAAGGAGCTGCTGGACCACGGCCTGCTGCATGGCGACTGCATGACCATCACCGGGAAGACCGTGGCCGAGAACCTGGCCGACGTGCCGGCGCTGAAAGCCGACAACAAGGTGATCCGCCAGGTGAGCAACGCGCTGTATGCCGAAGGCCACCTGGCCATCCTGAAGGGCAACCTGTCGCCTGAAGGCTGCGTGGCCAAGATCACCGGCCTGAAGAACCCGGTGATCACCGGCCCGGCCCGCGTGTTCGACGACGAGCAGTCGGCGCTGGCGGCCATCATGGCCAACCAGATCAAGGCCGGCGACGTGATGGTGCTGCGCT
>NZ_CAXFDV010000757.1:0-6597 GCF_964001545.1 uncultured Aquincola sp. | reverse complement strand
TGCGACAGCAGCGCGGCCACCACCACCGGCTGGCTGTTCTCGTTGTCCACCCGCGCCACGGTGGGCGGCTTGGCGTCGCGCGGCATCAGGCCCTGCACCATGGCCACGCGGTCGCGCACGTCCTGCAGGCCGCGGGACATGTCGGCGTTGAGGTTGAACTCCACCTGCGTCTGGCTGCGGCCCTCGAAGCTGCGCGAGGTGATGCGCTTGATGCCGGCCACCGCGTTGACCGACTCTTCGATCACCTTGGTGACTTCACGCTCCACCGCCTCGGCCGAGGCGCCGGGGTAGCGCACGTCAATGTAGGCCATGGGCGGCGCCACGTCGGGCAGCTGCTCCACGCCCAGCCGGGCATACGAAAACACGCCCAGCACGCACAGCGCGGCCATCACCATGGCCGCGAACACCGGGTTGTTGATGGCGACGCGGGTCATCCACATGATGCGGCCCCGCTCACTTGATCACCGGCGCCGAAGCGCCGCTGGCCGCCACCGCGGCCGATTTGCCGGGCAGCAGCACCGCCTTGGCACCTTCGCGCAGGTTGTCGAAGCGCGCCGCCAGCACCTGCGATTGCGCATCCACGCCCTCGAGCACTTCCACCCGGCCGCCGGCTTCGTCGCGCCGGCCGGTGGTGACGGCGCGGCGCGCCAGCGCGCCGCCTTCGATCAGCCACACATGCTCCTGCCCCGACTGGTGGCCGATGGCGCTGGCCGGCAGCGTGAGGCGCTGCTGCGGATCGTCCAGCACCACGCGGGCCAGCGCGTACTGGCCGGCGCGAAAGGTTTCCTTGGGGTTGTCGAAGGCCACGGTCACGCCGATGGCCCGGGTGCCCGGCTCGGCCGCCGGCGCGATGCGCGCCAGCCGCGCCGCCACCGGCGTGGCCACGCCTTCCACCTGCACCTGCACCGGCATGCCGGGCTGCAGCAGCGAGACCTCGTGCGTGCCCACGCTGCCGGCCAGCTCCAGCCGGGCCAGGTCCACCAGCGTCAGCACCTGCTGCTCGGCGGCCAGTTTTTCGCCGGGCACCACATGGCGGCGCGCCACCACGCCGCTGATCGGCGCCACCAGGGCCGCATCACGCTGGGTGACGCGCAGGCTGTTGACCTGCGCCTGGGCGGCATTCATCTGCGCGCGCGCTGCATCGAGCTGCGAGCGCGAGGTGTCCAGCGCATTGGCGGAGATGAACTGCTGGTCGGCCAGCCGCAGGTTGGACTGGTAGTTGCGCTCGGCCTGCGCCAGCTGCGCGCGAGCCGATTCCAGCATCGCATGGCGTTCGTTCACCCGGCTGTCCAGCTCGGCCAGGTCGACCTGGCCCAGCGCCTGGCCGGCGCGCACGCGGCTGCCCTCCTCCACCGCCAGCGACAGCAAGGTGCCGGCGGCCTTGGCACGCACCACCGCGGTTTGCGGGGCCACCAGCGGGCCGGAGAACTGCAGCACCAGCGGCAGCGGCATGGACTGCGGCTGCACCACTTCGCGCGCGGTGAATTCCAGCACCACATCGGCCTTGGCTGCGGGCGCGTCCTGCCGCTGGCTGTTCACCGCGGCGGCGATGCCCGCCACCACCAGCACCGCCGCCACCACGGCCGCGGTTTTCAGGCCCTTGTTGCCCATTCGCTCGCTCCTGAAGATCTTGTCGTCCGCCCCCTTGCGGCCGCCTGGGTAAGGCAGCCGCATGGCCAGGGCGGGCGCAGTGTAGGCGTCCCCTTCAGGCCATCACGTGGCGGTGCGACAGAGTGCGGATGGAAGCGACGAACTGCAGGCGGGGTGCGTCAGCGGCGGCCGGGGGCGGCGTCGCCGGCCCACAGCTCGGCCAGCTGCGGGAAGTTCCATTGACCCGGCGGTTCGCGGCCGACGATGCGGTCGCGGCCGGCGGCCTGCGCCAGGTCGATGCGGGTGACCGCGATCGGCATGTTGGAGCGGGTGGAGAAAAAAGCCTTGACCACCGGCGAGACCAGCGCGGCCGGGTTCTGCTCGACCACCACGGCCAGCTTGCCCGACTCCAGCCGCACCAGCGAGCCGATGGGGTAGATGCCCAAGCTCTTGACGAAGGCGCCCAGCATGGCTTCGTCGAAGTGGCCCTTCCAGGACATCATCCGGGCGATGCTCTCGGCCGGGTCCCAGCCCGCCTTGTAGGGCCGGTTGGAGGTGATGGCGTCGTACACGTCGCAGATGGCGCCCATGCGGGCCACGCAGGAGAAGCGCTCGCCCGGCAGCCGGTGCGGGTAGCCGGTGCCGTCCATGCGCTCATGGTGGTGCAGGCACACGTCCAGCACCGCGTCGGGCGCGGTGCCGCCCAGCAGCATCTCGTGGCCGCGCTCAGGGTGGCTGCGCATCACCGCGAATTCGTCGTCGGTGAGCTTGCCGGGCTTGTTCAGGATGTCCAGCGGCATCGCGGCCTTGCCCATGTCGTGCAGCAGGCCCGCCAGGCCGGCTTCGCGGCAGGCAGCCACGTCCAGGCCCATCTCGCGGCCCAGCGCCACCATCAGCGCGCACACGGCCACCGAATGCATGTAGGTGTATTCGTCCCGGCTCTTGAGCCGCGCCAGGCTGACCAGCGCGCCGGGGTTGCGGAAGACCGACTCGGAGATCTCTTCCACCAGCGGCAGGCACTGCTCGGCGTCGATGGCCTTGCCCAGGCGCGCCTCGTTGAACATCGAGGCCACCGCCTGCTTGGAGCGGCGGTACACCTGCTGGGCCTTGCGCAGTTCTTCCTGCAGGCTGGCCGAGGGCGCGGGGGGCATGGCGGGCGCTGCAGGCGCTGCGGCCGGCGCTTGCGCAACAGTCGGCGCGGCTGCAGGTGCGGCGGGCAGGCAGGGCGCCGGGCTGGCGGCGGGGGTGGGCCGGTCGTCGCGCGGCGGCACGTCGGCGCCCAGGCTGGTGTCGATCCAGCATTCGGCAATGCCGCTGGCCAGGGCGGCCTGCAGATCGGCCGCATCGGTGAGCACGAAGCGCGACTTCCAGAACGGATGCCGCATCCACGAGCTCTCGAACCCGTGCAGGTGCATGCCAAGCCGCAGATCAGCGACGGCGATCTTTTTCAACATCGGTGACGACCACAGCGGTTACAAGCACGCTGAGGTTGTCGGCCAGTTCTGATGGATCTGAAGGGCCAAATGGCGGCTAAGCCGCGCCGGGAATCGGCGGCACCGGCAGCGCCACGTCGGCGTTCTGGGCCCGGTGGCGCAGTGCATGGTCCATCAGCACCAGGGCCAGCATCGCCTCGGCGATGGGCGTGGCGCGGATGCCCACGCAGGGGTCGTGGCGGCCGAAGGTTTCCACCGTGGTGGGCTGCAGCGCGCGGTCGATCGAGGCCTTGGGCGAGCGGATGGAACTGGTGGGCTTGATGGCGATGGACACCCGCAGGTCTTGCCCGGTAGAAATGCCGCCCAGCACGCCGCCGGCCCGGTTGGCCTTGAAGCCCTCGGGCGACAGCTCGTCGCCATGCAGGCTGCCGCGCTGGGCCACCACGCCGAAGCCGTCGCCGATTTCAACGCCCTTGACGGCATTGATGCCCATCATCGCGTAGGCGATGTCGGCGTCCAGCTTGTCATAGAGCGGCTCACCCAGGCCCACCGGCACGTTCTGCGCCAGCACTTCGATGCGGGCGCCGCAGGAATCGCCGGCCTTGCGCAGCGTGTCCATGTAGGCCTCCATCTCGGCGATCTGGCTCACGTTGGCCGCGAAGAAGGGGTTGTTCGGGATGTGGGCCGCGTCTTCGAAGGCCACCGGCAGTTCGCCCAGCTGGCTCATCCAGCCGGTGAAGGTGGTGCCGTGCTTTTCATGCAGCCACTTGCGGGCCACCGCGGCCGCCGCCACCGTGGGCGCGGTGAGCCGGGCCGACGAGCGACCGCCGCCGCGCGGGTCGCGCAGGCCGTACTTGCGCCAGTAGGTGTAGTCGGCGTGGCCGGGGCGGAAGGTGTCGAGGATGTTGCCGTAGTCCTTGCTGCGCTGGTCGGTGTTGCGGATCAGCAGGCAGATGGGGGTGCCGGTGGTGCGGCCCTCGTACACGCCCGACAGGATTTCCACCGCATCGGGCTCGTTGCGCTGGGTGACGTGGCGGCTGGTGCCGGGGCGGCGGCGGTCCAGCTCGGGCTGGATGTCGGCCTCGCTCAGCGCCATGCCGGGCGGGCAGCCGTCGATCACGCAGCCGATGGCCGGGCCGTGGCTTTCGCCGAAGTTGGTGACGCGAAACAGTTCGCCGAAAGTGGAGCCGGGCATTGCAAGAACCAGTCAGCAGGAAAAGAAAGGGCCCGGCAACGCCGTGGCGCCGGGCCCTCGATTGTGCTTCGGCCGGGCCGCCCCAAGGGCGGGCGCGCCACCTTAGGGGGCCGCGAGCGCAGCGAGCTTGGGGGCTGACATCAGAGTTTGGGTTGGGCCGCTTCCGCCTCGGCTTCGGCGTTCTGGTCCACCGGCCAGTCGCGGATGTAGGCCTTGAGCATGCGGTTCTCGAAGTCCTGGCTGTCCACCACCGCCTTGGCCACGTCGTAGAACGAGATCACGCCCATCAGCGTGCGCTGGTTCAGCACCGGCATGTAGCGGGCGTGGCGCTGCAGCATCATGCGGCGCACTTCGTCCAGCTCGGTCTCGGGCGTGCAGGTCAGGGGCTGGTCGTCCATGGCCGTGCGCACCAGGGTGTCGCCCACCACGCCGCCATTGCGCACCACCACCTGGATCACTTCGCGGAAGGTGAGCATGCCGATCAGGTCGCCATGGCTCATCACGCACAAGCTGCCGATGTCCAGCTCGGCCATGGTTTTCAAGGCCAGGGCCAGAGGTTCATCGGGCGTGACGGTGTAGAGCGTGTTTCCTTTGACACGCAGGATGTCGCTGACTTTCATGGCAGTGCTCCGAGGCGGGGTACGGCGGCAACATAGCACACAATCTTCCGGATGGCGCCCGGCAGTTGCGCCCTCTTGACGCCGGGCCGTGATAGCAATTCAAGGAGACTGCATGCCCGGACCGCTGGACCCCGGATTCGACACCCTGGCGCTGCATGCCGGCGCCGCGCCCGATGCGGCCACAGGCGCCCGCGCGCTGCCCATCCACCTCAGCACCTCCTTCGTGTTCGAGAGCAGCGAGCAGGCCGCCTCGCTCTTCAACATGGAGCGGCCGGGCCATGTGTACAGCCGCATCAGCAACCCGACCACCGCGGTGTTCGAAGAGCGCATGGCCGCGCTGGAAGGCGGTGTGGGCGGCATCGCCACCGCCAGCGGCCAGGCGGCGCTGCACCTGGCCATCTGCACGCTGGCCGGTGCCGGCTCGCACGTTGTGGCCAGCAGCGCGCTGTACGGCGGCTCGCACAACCTGCTGCACTACACGCTGGCGCGCTTCGGCATCACCACCACCTTTGTCAACCCGCGCGACCTGGACGCCTGGCGGGCCGCCATCCGGCCCGAGACGCGGCTCCTGTTCGGCGAGACCCTGGGCAACCCGGGGCTGGACGTGCTGGACATTCCCAACGTGGCGCAGATCGCGCACGACGCCGGCCTGCCGCTGCTGGTGGACAGCACCTTCACCACGCCCTGGCTGATGAAGCCGTTTGAGCATGGCGCCGACCTGGTCTACCACTCGGCCACCAAGTTCCTGTGCGGCCACGGCACGGTGGTGGGTGGCGTGCTGGTGGACAGCGGCCAGTTCGACTGGGACGCCTCGGGCCGTTTTCCGGAGCTGACCGAACCGTACGCCGGCTTCCACGGCATGCGCTTTACTGAGGAAAGCACCGTCGGTGCCTTCCTGCTGCGCGCCCGGCGCGAGGGCCTGCGCGACTTCGGCGCCTGCATGAGCCCGCACACCGCCTGGCTGATCCTGCAAGGCATCGAGACGCTGCCGCTGCGCATGGCTCGGCATGTGGACAACCCCCGGCGCATCGTCGAGTTTCTCGCCGCGCACCCGATGGTGGCCGGCGTCGCCTACCCCGAGCTGCCCGGCCACCCCGACCATGCGCTGGCGCAGAGGCTGCTGCCGCGCGGCTGCGGCGCGGTCTTCAGCTTCGACCTGAAGGGCAGCCGGCGCCAGGGCCAGGCCTTCATCGAGGCGCTCAAGCTCTTCAGCCACCTGGCCAACGTGGGCGATTGCCGCTCGCTGGTGATCCACCCGGCCTCCACCACCCACTTCCGCATGGACGACGCGGCGCTGGCGCAGGCCGGCATCGGGCCCGGCACCATCCGCCTGTCGGTGGGCCTGGAAGACCCCGACGACCTGCTGGACGACCTGAAGCGCGCGCTGAAGGTGGCGGAGAAGGCGCCATGAAGCTGCAGGTCAACAACCCCCAGGGCCCGCAGCCGGCCTACGCCTACACCGGCGGCAAGCCCTTCGACCCCACCCTGCCCTGCGTGGTGATGGTGCATGGCGCCCTCAACGACCACAGCGTGTGGACGCTGGCGGCGCGCTGGTTCGCGCACCATGGTTTCAGCGTGCTGGCGGTGGACCAGCCCGGCCACGGCCGCAGCGGCGGCCCGGTGCTGCCCAGCGTGGAGGCGCTGGCCGACTGGGTGCTGGCGCTGCTGGACGCCGCCGACGTGCAGCGGGCCGCGCTGGTAGGCCACAGCATGGGCTCATTGATCGCGCTGGAAGCCGCCGCGCGTGCGCCCGAGCGCG
>NZ_CAXFDV010000756.1:0-5622 GCF_964001545.1 uncultured Aquincola sp. | reverse complement strand
GCCAGTGCCTCGCGCCAGTGGTCGATGGCCGCGGCCCAGCGGCCCTGCAGCCGCGCCAGGTGGCCGCGCAGCGGCGGCAGCAGGCGGGTGCCGGCCTGCACCGCCAGGTCGCCGGGGCGCGTGGGCAGGGCTTGCAGTGTGCTCAGGCAAGCGGCCAGCAGCGGCAGCTCGTCCACCAGCGCGGCGATGCGGGCGGCCTGCAGTTGCACCTGCCAGTGCGCCCAGGCGCTGTAACCGGCGGGCATCTCGGCCAGCCGTGCGCGCGCCAGATCAAGCGCCTGGGCCCGCCGGCCCTGCACCGCATGCAGCACCACGGCCAGCGCCTGCAGGTGGTGGCGCAGGTTCACCGGATCGCCCACCCAGGCGGCATCGGCGCAGCCGCGCTGCCAGGCCTCTTCGGCCTCGTCCAGCCGGCCCTGCCACAGCAGCCGCCAGCCGTGCTGCACCATCGCGCTGGCGCGCAGCGGCGTGGGCATGTCGCCGGCCACGCGCAGCACGCCGTCGGCATAGCGCTGCAGCGGGCCGGCGGTGCCCGGCAGGCCGTTGAAGCGCGGCAGCGGCACGCAGTGGTACCAGCTTTCGATGCGCGGGTCGCCCTCCAGCAGGTCCATCAGCTCACCCAGCACCGGGCCCACGCGGTGCAGCGCGCCCACCTCCAGCGCATGCCACGAGCAGGCCACCAACACCACGATGCGCGCATCGGGCGACAGCGCCTCGCGCCGCAGCACGCTCAGGCGCTGGCCGGCCTCGTGCATGCGGCCGAAGGCATTGAGGGCCAGCGCCTGGTAGGCCTGGGCGGCCTGGCGGCCGGCTTCGTCGCCGCGGGCTTCGCAGGCGGCCTCGGCCTGGCGCATCGCGTCCAGCATCTCGGTGAAGTCCCAGCGCGCCCAGGCGGCCAGGCCGCGCACGCGCTGCAGCTCGGGCGATTGCTGCGCCCAGTCGCCCGGAAACTGCTGCACCAGCCGGCTCACGCTGGCCACCGCGCCTTCGGCCAGCTGGGCCGGTCCGTGGGCCATCAGCACCTCGGCCGCTTCGGCATGCTGGCCGGCGCGCAGCAGCAGGCCGATGCGGCGGATCGGGTCGGGCTCGGTGGCGGCGGCGCGCTGCAGCAGGGCCGCCAGCTCCTGCGGCCGGCCGCGCTGCAGCCGGTGTTCCAGCGCGTCGCGGAACAGGTCGTGCAGCTTCAGCGTCAGCGTGGGTTGCTCGTCGCTGTCGTCGTCCACCTCCAGCACGCTGACGAAAAGGCCCCGGCGCTCGATCTCTTCCATCAGCGCGGCGGCGGTGCCCGGCGGCAGGCCGGTGACGGCGGCGCAGCGTGCGGCCGTGAGCTCGGGCAGCACCGAGGTGTGCAGCAGGAAGTCGCGCAGCGCCACCGGCAGCTCTTCCAGCACCTCGGTGGCGAAGAACTCGAACACATGGCGGTCGATGGTGGCGCGGCGCAGCGCGCCGCCGGGCTCGCGTGCGGCGCTCACGGCCAGCCGCAGGCCCACCGCCCAGCCGGCGGTGCGTTGCCACAGCCGGTCGGCCAGGCCGGGGTCCAGCCCGGTGGCGGTGGCCAGCGCGCGCACCTCGTCGCGGCTGAACTGCAGGTCGCCCTGCTTGAACTCGGCCAGCTCGCCGCGCACGCGGTGGCGGGCCAGCGACAGCGGCGGCTCGGTGCGGCTGGAAATCACCAGCGTCCAGCGCGGGCCCAGGTGCTCGAGCAACTGGTCGATGAAGTCGAACACCGCCGCATCGTCCACCCGGTGCATGTCGTCCAGCACGATGAGGCCGTGCGGCACCTCGCAGGCGTCCAGCGCATTCAGCAGCTCGGCCGCTGCGGCATGGCGCTGGCGCGGGTCGTCCGAGGCGGCCAGCGCCACCACGGCCTCGGGCGCGATGCGCCAGGGCGGGTCGTAAGGCTCCAGCGCGGCCACCAGGCAGGCCAGCAGCCGGTGCAGGTCGTCTCCTTCGTCGGCCGCCACCCAGGCATGGGCGGTGCCGGGCGGCAGGCGGTCGATCTGCCGCGAGAGCGCAGCCGTCTTGCCGTAGCCAGCCGCGGCGCACACCAGCACCAGCCGGTGGGTGAGCAGCGCGGGGCCCAGCCGCGCTTCCAGCCCGCGACGCTCGACCAAGGCCCCCACACGCGGGCGCGGCGGCTGGATCTTGGTGCGGGGAAAACTCATCTCGGGCTTGAACTGCGGGCCGAAGCCGAGATTGTGGCCCGGCGCCCGGGTGGCGACAGGGCGGGAAAGCGCTCAGGCGCCGAGGCGGCTCAACGCGTCGGCCGCTTCGACGATGGCGATTCCTCTGTGCGAGCCGATGGGCAGCAGGTGCTTGCGATCGCCAGTGACGATGAGCTGGGCACGCGCTGCCACGGCGGCGGCGATCACGTGGTCGTCGTCCGCGTCATTGGCCACCACGCGCGGCACACTCGCCGGCACCACCAGCGTGACCAGCGCGGTGAAGTGCGTCACCAGAGCCGTTACGCTGGTGCCGAAGCCGGCGATGCGGCCGGCGAACTTCGGATAGGCCAGCGTGTGGGCCAGCTCATCCAGCAGCACCGCGCTGCTGAACAGCTCCACAGCAGGTCCTTCGCCAGAAGCGATGGCCAGCTCCATCACACGCCTGGGCGGCCCGTTCCATAGCAGGCCCGCCACCACCACATTGGTGTCGAGCACAAGACGGATGGGTGGACCTGCGCCCAAGGGCGAGGTGGCCATCAAGGGGCCCCGCGCAGGCGCCGCTCGGCACGCACCTGGCGCACCTCGTCGACGATCTCCTGTTCGATCTCGGGCGTGAGCTCATCGGCAGGCTGGCGCTGCCACATCGCCTGCAAGGCATCGCCGGCGCGGCGGCGCAGCTGCTCGCGCAGCATGGCCTCCATCGCCTCGGCCGACAGCAAGCCGGCGCTGGCCGCCTTCTCCGCCAGCTCGTCCGGCAAGGTGATCTGGACCGTGGTCATCGCAGGACTCCTTGGCTGCTGGGGTCGGGCGGCCCGTGGTGGATCACACCACCGAAACGGGGATCTTCCCGATCTTGGCCTGCCACTCCTTCGGGCCGGTCTGGTGCACGCTGGTGCCGGTGGCGTCGACGGCCACGGTCACCGGCATGTCCTTGACGTCGAACTCGTAGATGGCTTCCATGCCCAGGTCGGCAAAGCCCACCACCTGCGCGCCCTTGATGGCCTTGGCCACCAGGTAGGCGGCGCCGCCGACGGCCATCAGGTAGGCGCTGTTGTGGCGCTTGATGGAATCGATGGCCACCGGGCCGCGCTCGGCCTTGCCCACCATCGCGATCAGGCCGGTCTTGTCCAGCATCATGTCGGTGAACTTGTCCATGCGGGTGGCGGTGGTCGGGCCGGCCGGGCCCACCACTTCGTCGCGCACCGGATCGACCGGGCCCACGTAGTAGATGACGCGGTTGGTGAAGTCGACCGGCAGCGGCTCACCCTTGGCCAGCATGTCCTGGATGCGCTTGTGCGCGGCGTCGCGGCCGGTCAGCAGCTTGCCGCTGAGCAGCAGCGTGTCGCCCGGCTTCCAGCTGGCCACTTCGGCCGGCGTCAGCGTGTTCAGGTCGACCTGCTTGCTCTTGTTGTAGTCGGGCTGCCACTTCACGTCGGGCCACAGGTCCAGGCTGGGCGGCTCCAGGTAGGCGGGGCCGCTGCCGTCCAGCACGAAGTGCGCATGGCGGGTGGCCGCGCAGTTCGGGATCATCGCGATCGGCTTGCTGGCCGCGTGGGTGGGGAAGGTCTTGATCTTGACGTCCAGCACCGTGGTCAGGCCGCCCAGGCCCTGGGCGCCGATGCCCAGTGCGTTGACCTTCTCGTACAGCTCGATGCGCAGTTCTTCCAGCTTGTTGCTGGGGCCGCGCTGCAGCAGCTCGTACATGTCGATGTCTTCCATCAACGCTTCCTTGGCCATCATCACGGCCTTCTCGGCGGTGCCGCCGACGCCGATGCCCAGCATGCCCGGCGGGCACCAGCCGGCGCCCATGGTGGGCACCGTCTTGAGCACCCAGTCGACGATGTCGTCGCTGGGGTTGAGCATGTACATCTTGCTCTTGTTCTCCGAGCCGCCGCCCTTGGCCGCGACGATCACGTCCACCGTGCTGCCGGGCACCACTTCCATGTGCACCACGGCCGGCGTGTTGTCCTTGGTGTTCTTGCGCGCGAAGATGGGGTCGTCCAGCACCGAGGCGCGCAGCACGTTGTCGGGGTTCAGGTAGCCCTGGCGCACGCCGGCGTTCACCGCGTCGGCGATGGAGCCGGAAAAGCCTTCCCACTTCACGTCCATGCCGATCTTGAGGAAGACGTTGACGATGCCGGTGTCCTGGCAGATGGGGCGCCGGCCTTCGGCGCACATCTTCGAGTTGGTCAGGATCTGCGCGATCGCGTCCTTGGCGGCCGGGCTCTGCTCGCGCTCATAGGCGCGGGCCAGGTGGGCGATGTAGTCCGTCGGGTGGTAGTAGCTGATGTACTGCAGCGCGGCGGCTACGCTCTCGATCAGGTCTTGCTGGCGAATCGTCGTGGTCATGATGGCTTGCTGGCGACTGTGTTCGGATGGGGCAGGGGCGATTATCGGCGCCCGCACGGAACCTCGGCGCCGCAGGGCGCACGAACCCCGCTGTGCCGGAGGAGGGCACCCAGAAGATGAACGGATTGCTGGTGTGGGCGGTGGTGCTGCCCTTGCTGCTGGGCGTGCCGCTGGTGGCCTGGGTGGGCCATGGCCCGTCACCCGCGCGGCGCCGCGCGGCCGCGCTGCTGGCCGGCGCGGTGGCGCTGGTCTGCCTGGCGATGGTCAGCGCGCTGGCGCCGGCGGTGTTCGCCGGCCAGACGCTGCTGTGGCAGCAGCCCTGGCTGCCCGAGATCGGCCTGACGCTGGGCTTTCGGCTCGACGGGCTGGCGCTGCTATTCGTCTGGCTGATCACCGGCATCGGCCTGCTGGTGGTGGTGTATGCCGCCTGGTACCTGCATGCCGACGACCCGGCCGGCAAGTTCTACGCGCAGTTCCTGCTGTTCATGGCCGCCATGCTGGGCGTGGTGATGGCCGACAACCTGCTGCTGCTGGTGGTGTTCTGGGAGCTGACCAGCATCTCTTCCTTCCTGCTGGTGGGCTATTGGGGCCACAAGCCCGAGGCGCGGGCCGGCGCCCGCATGGCGCTGGCGATTACCGGCGGCGGCGGCCTGGCGCTGCTGGCCGGCGTGCTGCTGCTGGGGCAGATGGCGGGCACCTATGAGCTGTCCGAGATGCTGGACCGCGGCGCGCAGGTGCAGGCCCATGCGCTGTACCCGGTGGCGCTGGTGCTGGTGCTGCTGGGCTGCTTCACCAAGAGTGCGCAGCTGCCTTTCCATTTCTGGCTGCCGCAGGCCATGGCCGCGCCCACGCCGGTCTCGGCCTACCTGCACTCGGCCACGATGGTCAAGGCCGGCGTGTTTTTGCTGGCGCGGCTGTACCCGGTCATCGGCGGCACGCCGATGTTCGAGTGGCTGGTGGCCGGCGCCGGCCTGGCCACGCTGGTGTTCGCGGCCTGGGTGGCCATCTTCCAGCACGACCTCAAGGGCCTGCTGGCCTACTCCACCATCAGCCACCTGGGGCTGATCACCTTCCTCATCGGCCTGGGCTCGCCGCTGTCGGCGGTGGC
>NZ_CAXFDV010000755.1:0-4624 GCF_964001545.1 uncultured Aquincola sp. | reverse complement strand
GCTTTTGCAGCGGCAGGCTGTCGGCCTCGATCGCGGGCACCAGCGTGATGTGGGCCTGCCGCGCCATCGCATCCAGCGCGGTGCGCAGGCCGTTGGGGGCGCTGGGCAGGATGAAGGGCAGCTCGTGCAGGGCGGTCAAGGGCAGCTCGGCCGCGGCGGTCAGGCGGTCGCCGCGCGGGCCGATCAGGTAGCTGTCCACCGTGGCCAGCGCCTCTTCATGCTCGGGCAGGCTGGCGCCATAGCGGTAGAGGATGGCGATGTCGATGCGGGCATCGGCCAGCCACTCTTCCACCTGGCCGCTGGAGCCTTCGAGGATCTTCAGGCCCAGCTTGGGGTGTTGCGCCCGCATGTCCTTGAACAGCCGCCCCACCAGCGGCGAGCCGATGGACGGCAGCAGGCCCACCGTCACGCGGCCGCTGAGCTCATGCGCTTCACCGCGGATCTCGCGTTCCAGCTGCTGCGCATCGGCCAGCAGCGCCTTGACCTGCGGAAAGATGCGCCGGCCCACCTCTGACAGCTCCACGCCGCGGCCGGTGCGGGTGAACAGGCGCGTGCCGCATTCGCGCTCCAGCGCATTGAGCTGGCGGCTCAGCAGCGACTGGTTGCTGTCCAGGAACAGCGCCGCGCGCGTCAGGCTGCCCAGCTCGCCGATGGCCAAAAACGCCCGCCACTTGTGCAGGTCGGCCGCGATGTCGAGCTGGATGCCGGTGGGCTTGGTCGTGGAAGGCGGCGTGGGCATCGGCAGCGTCGGCGGTACGGCAAGGGGGCCGGCGATTGTGCGCCGGGCCCCACCTGCTCACTCCCAGCGGATACCCAGGGTCTTGACCAGCGCGGCCGAGCGCGTGCTTTCGCTGCGCAGGTAGGCCGCGAACTGGGCGGGCGTGCTGCCCACGGCCTCGGCGCCTTCCTGGTCGATGCGGGCCGCCACCTCGGGCGCCTTCAAGGCCTCGGCCACCGCCTGTTGCAGCCGTGCCAGCAGCGCCGGTGGCGTGCCTGCGGGCGCCACCATGCCATGCCAGTTGCTGACCACGAAGCCGGGCAGCCCCGCCTGCGCAGCGGTCGGCACCTCGGGCAGTTCGGCCAGCCGCGCCGGGCCGGCCACCGCCAGCGCCACCAGGCGACCGGCCGCGATGTGCGGCCGCACCAGCGTCACGTCGGCCACCATCAGCTCCACCTGGCCGGCCAGCAGGTCGTTGAGCGCCGGGCCCGAGCCCTTGTAGGGCACGTGCACAAGATCGATGCCGGCTTCGCGCTTGAGCAGCTCGCCGCCCAGGTGCGGCACCGTGGCATTGCCGGCCGAGCCGAAGTTCAGCTGCCCCGGCGCCGCCTTGGCCTTGGCCACCAGCTGGGCCAGTGTGCGCACGCCGGCCTTGGGGTGCACCACCAGCACTTCGGGCACGGCCACCACCTGCGTCAAGGCGGCCAGGTCCTTCAGCGGATCGAACGGCATCTGGCGCGCGATGTGTGGCGCCACCGTCAACGCCCCGGCCAGCGAATAGCCCAGCGTGCTGCCATCCGGCCGCGCCTTGACCACCTCGGTCAGGCCGGTGATGCCGCCGGCGCCCGGCTTGTTTTCCACGATCACCGTGGTGCCCAGCACCCGGCCCAGCGCGTTGCCCACCAGGCGGCACATCGCGTCGGCCGAGCCGCCCGGCGCCAGCGGCACCACGATGCGCAGCGTCTTGCCCGGCCAGGGCTCTGCCGCCCCGGCCCAGCCGGTGGCGGCCAGGCCGGCTGCGGCGGCAGCGCCCTGCAGCAGACGGCGGCGGCTGATCTCAGAACACATGCTTGATCCCCGCGGCCAGCAGCGAGGTGCCGGCACCGGCTTCCACCGGACCGTAGGCACCGGTGGCATCGGACACCGCATAGGTGGTGCGGCTGTTGTTGCCCAGCCGTGAATAGCCGGCATACAGGTCGGTGCGCTTGCTCAGCGCATGCACGTAGTTCACGCTCACCTGGGTGAAGTCGTAGTTGCGCACGCTGCGGTCGTCGTAGCGCTTGATGGACAGGCTCACCTTGCCCACGCTGCCGGTGCGCACCGAGCCACCCACCAGCCAGCTGCGGTACTTGCGGCTGAACACGCTGCTGGTGCTGGCCGGTGCGGCCGCGGTGCGCGAGGCTTCCCATGCGCCCGACTGTGCCAGCGCCGCCACCGAGAAGCGGCCGAGTTCCTGCCTCACGCCCAGGGTGAAGGCGCTGTCGTCGTTGTCGTCGGCCACGTCGCCCACGCGGGCGTAAGACAGGCCCGCCAGCGTGCCGCCGCTGCGGTACAGCAGGTTCATGCCCTGGCTCTTGCGGGCGCCGCCGGCCCCGCCTTCGCCCGCCGTGGCCTGCAGCCGCAACGACACGCCGCCCCAGGTGGGCGAGAGGTAGTTCACCGCGTTGTCGTTGCGGGCCGAAGTGGTGCTGGCCGCACCGGTCCACAGGCTGCTGCTGGCGGTGCCGATGCCCAGGCCCATCGGGTCGATAGGCTGCACCAGGTAGAACGCGGGTGCATAGTCGCGGCCGGCTTCCACCGTGCCCCAGGGCCCGGACAGCGACACCAGCGCCTTGCGCCCGAACATGCGACCGCCCTGGGCCAGCTGCCCGTTGTCGATGGTGATGCCGCTCTCCAGCGTGAAGGCCGCCTGCAGGCCGCCGCCCAGGTCCTCGGTGCCGCGAAAGCCCAGCCGGCTGCCGTAGAGGCAACCGCTGCTCACCGCGTTCAGGCGTTCGCTGCCCAGGTCGGCGCTGGCCAGGCAAGCATCGATCAGGCCGTAGACCGTGACCTGGGTGGATTGCGCCGCAGCGGGCAGCGCGGTGAAGGCCGCCAGGGCCAGGGCGGTGAGGGCGGTGGCTTGTCTAGTCAAGACGTGTCTCCATCAAGAGGTGTTGTTGTGGGCCCGGACTCTAGGAAGCCAAACCCATGCTCGCCACCCGGCAGCCCGGCATAGCTGCATTGCGCCTGCCGCATAGCTGATTTGCGCCACCCCCCGCTTACCCGGCGCGTCGACGGGCCGGACACTGCAGCCATGGCAAGAAGGAGACATGCAATGCTGAAGACCCGACGCACCGCCTGCCTGGCCCTGGCCGCCGCTGGCGCCTGGCTGGCCGCCCCCGCCGTGCAGGCCCAGGCCTGGCCCAGCAAGACCATCCGGCTGGTGGTGCCCTATTCGGCCGGCGGCCCCACCGACGCCATCGCCCGTCTGGTGGCGCGGCAGGTGGGCAGCGCGCTGGGCCAGACCATCGTGGTGGACAACAAGGCCGGCGCCGGCGGCACCATCGGCATGACCGACCTGGTGCGCTCGGCGCCCGATGGCTACACCTTCGCGCTCATCGCGCCCGGCCCGCTGGCCGGCATGCCCAACCTGATGAAGCTGCCCTACGCCACCACCGACGTGCAGTACCTCACCCTGGTGGCGCGCATTCCGTCGGTGATCATCGCCGGCAAGGACGTGGGCGCGGCCACGCTGCCGGAGCTGATCAAGGCGGCCAAGGCCTCGCCCGGCAAGTTCAACTACAGCTCGGCCGGGCCCGGCACCACGCCGCACATTGGCTTCGAGCTGCTGAAGCAGCAGGCCGGCATCGACGTGCAGCATGTGCCCTACAAGGGCGCGGCACCGGCCGTCACCGCGGTGCTGGGCGGCGAGGTGCAGTTCGCGATGGTCGACCTGCTGCCGGTGCTGCCCCATGTGAAAAGCGGCGGGCTGAAGATCCTGGCCGTGGCCGGCGCCCAGCGCGCCCCGCAGGCGCCGCAGGTGCCCACCACGCAGGAGCTGGGTCTGCCCGGCGTGAAGATGGACACCTTGTATGGCGTGGTGGGGCCCAAGGGCCTGCCGGCCGACGTGCAGAAGAAGTTCCGCGATGCGGTGGTGGCCGCGGTCAACGCGCCCGAGTTCAAGGCGCAGCTGCTGGAGCAGGGTGCGGTGGCACAGACCAGCACGCCCGACGAGTACCGCGCACTGATGCAGGCCGAATCGGACAAGTGGCGCGACGTGGTCAGCAAGGGCCACATCACGCTGGAGTGAGGCGGCCATGCGCATCGCCCAGGCGAGCATCACGCCCTGCACCCAGCGGCTCAAGGACCCAAGCTGGAAGTTCGCGCGCGCCCAGGTGCCGCAGCTCGAAGGCTGGCTGCTGCAGCTGACCGATGACGACGGCCACACCGGGCTGGGGTATGCACATGCCATCCCGGCCATCACCACCCAGGGCAGCGGCGCGCAGGCGGCGCTGCAGTTCCTGCTGCCGCGGCTGCAGGGGCGGCGCGTGGACAGCATCGCCGAGGTGGTGGAAGAGATCGACGCCACGCTGAACTACGCCGCCAGCGTCAAGGCCGCCATCGACATGGCGCTGCACGACCTGCAGGCGCGCCGCCTTGGCGTGCCGGTGCATGTGCTGCTGGGCGGTGCGCTGCACACGCGGCTGCCGCAGTCGCGCATCCTGGCCATCAAGCCGCCGGCCGAGATGGCGGCGCAGGCCGCGGCGCTGGCGGCCGAGGGCTACAGCCAGCTCAAGCTCAAGCTCAGTGGCGATACCGCGCTGGATGCGCAGCGCATCGCCGAAGTGCGCAGCGCCGCCGGTGCGGCGGTGCGGCTCACGCTCGACCCCAACCAGTCGTACAGCGCCAAGCAGATGCTGTCGGCCT
>NZ_CAXFDV010000754.1:0-1551 GCF_964001545.1 uncultured Aquincola sp. | reverse complement strand
TCCACTCGCGCGGCGTGGCCTGCCAGGCGTCGATTTGCGGCTGGCGGAAGCCGCCGCTGGCGGCTTGCAGCGCAGTGCCGAACACCGCCTGCCGCCAGGGCCGCGGCCACAGGCTGCGGGTGCGAAAGCCGCCCGAGCCGGGCGAGCGCACACCGGCCAGCCAGCGCTGCAGCGCCGGCCGGCGGTAGCGGCCGTAGCCGGCAAACACCTCGTCGCCGCCTTCGCCGGTGAACACGATCTTCAGCGACTGGCTGGCACGTTCGCCCAGCGCCAGCGTGGGCAGCACCGCATGGTCGCGCATCAGCTCGTCAGTGGCCCACACCGCATGCGGCAGGCGGCGCCACAGGTCGTCAGGGGCCAGCCGCAGCGCGGTGTGGCGGGTGCCCAGGCGGGCGGCCACGGCCTGGGCCGCGTCCAGTTCGTTGCGGCCGGCTTCGGCCGTGTCGTCGGTGGCGTAGCCGACTGAAAAACTCTCGATCGGCTGGCCGTGCATGCGGGTGAGCAGGGCGGCCAGCAGGCCGGAATCGACCCCGCCCGACAGCAGCAGCCCGAACGGCACGTCGGCGCGCAGGTGCTCGGTCATCACCTGCTCCATCAGCGCGGTGAAGGCCTCGTCGGCTTCTTCCGCGGTGGCGGCGGCGGGCCAGGCTGGCATCCGCGCTTCGGCCAGCGACCAGTAGCGCTCGCGGCGCATCTGCAGCCCGTCTTCGTCGATCACCAGCGCATGGCCGGGCGGCACTCGCATCACGCCTTCAAAGGCCGTGGCTTCGCCGCCCTGGAATTCATGTTCGAAGAACTGCGCGATGCCGTCGGCCACCAGCGGCGGCGTGTGGCCCAGCAAGGCCAGCACGGCGCGCAGCTCGGAGCCGAACACCACGCACCCCGCGCCGCGGGCGTAGTACAGCGGCTTGATGCCCAGCCGGTCGCGCGCCAGCACCAGGCGGCGGCGCGCCGGGTCGTGCAGCGCGGCGGCGAACATGCCGTTCAGCCGCGCCAGACCGGGCACGCCGTGCACCTGGTAGGCCTGCAGCAGCGCTTCGCAGTCGGACTGGCTGCGCGGATGGGGCTCGCCGCGGCGGCGGAACTCCTCGCGCAGTTCCACATGGTTGTAGATCTCGCCGTTGACCACCGCCTGCAGGCCGCCAGCGGCCGACTGCAGCGGCTGGTCGCCGCCGGCCAGGTCGATGATGGCCAGCCGGGTGTGCACCAGGCCCACGGGGCCCTGATGGTGGATGCCGTGGCCGTCGGGGCCGCGGTGGTGCAGGGCGGCGACGGCTTGCGCCAGCCGCTGTTGGTGCGCAGGCGTCAGTGCGCGGTCAGCGATGACCCCGGCCAGGCCGCACACGTCAGGGCGCGGGGGTGCCTTGTACGGCGGAGCGCAGGTTCTGAATGCCCTGCTGCATCTTCTGCTCGAACTGCTCGGCTTCGGGCGCGCGGCGCGCACCGGTGAAACGCTTGGCCCAGTAGCTGGCGCCCATGTCTTCGATGCGCACTTCGCCGCCTGGGCGGGGCGCATGGATGAACTTGCCTTCACCCACGTAGATGCCCACG
>NZ_CAXFDV010000753.1:0-3743 GCF_964001545.1 uncultured Aquincola sp. | reverse complement strand
TGGCGGGCTGCATCGGCTGCGGTTGCCTGTCGCTCAAGACCTGCGCGCTGTACAACCCGCAGGACGCTGCCGCCGCTCACGGGCCGGGGGCGCGCTGGCTGGCCGGCGACACGCCGCCGTCTACATCCCCTTGAACAGCTGCGTGTAGCTGCGGCTGACTTCCAGCTTCTCGGGCCGGTCCTTGATGGCCACCAGCTGGCGGCCACGGAAGTCGCGCGACACGCCGGCAATGGCCTTGACGTTGACCAGCGTGCTGCGGTGGATCTGCCAGAAGCGCTGCGGGTCCAGCTCGTCCACCAGCTCCTTGATGGGCTTGCGGATCAGCGCTTCCACCTGCGGCGTCTGCACCCGGGTGTACTTCTCGTCGCTGATGAAGAACAGCACCTCGTCCACCGGAATCATCTGGATGCTGGCGCCCACGCTGGCCTGGATCCACTGCAGGTAGCTGGGCGCCTGGCCCATCTGCGCGGCCAGCTTGTGCAGCAGCTGCTGCAGCGGCGCGGCGGCGGGAGCGTCGGCCGCCGCCGGTTCGGCGCCCGCCCGCTGCGCCAGCCGCTTGCGGATGCGCTCGACCGTCAAGGCCAGCCGCTCGCGCTCAGCCGGTTTCAGCACGTAGTCGGCCACGCCTTGCTCGAAGGCCTGCACCGCGTATTCGTCATAGGCGGTGATGAAGACGATCTCGCAACCGTCCCAGTCGTCCACGGTGGGCAGCTGGGCGATCTGGCGGGCGGCGTCCACGCCGGTCAGGCCCGGCATGCGGATGTCCAGGAACACCAGCTCGGGCCGGTGTTCGGCCACCAGATCGACCGCCTCCTGCCCGTTGCGGGCTTCGGCCACGATCTGCAGCGCCGGCCACACCTCGGCCAGGCGGGCGCGCAGTTGCTCGCGCATCAGGCGTTCGTCGTCGGCGACCACGCAGCGCACCGCGGGCGCCGGGTTGCTGGGGGTGCTGCTCATGCGGCGGATTCTGTCGTTTCGGGGCGGGTGCGCGCCACATAGGGCACGGTGATGGTGACGATGGTGCCGCTGGGCTGGTTGGCGGCCACCGCCACCTGCGCCTTGCCGCCGTACAGCAGCTGCAGGCGCTCGCGGATGTTGGCCAGGCCCACGCCAGTGCCGGAGGTGGCGGCCTTGCCGAAGCCCAGCCCGGTGTCGGCCACGGTGACGGCCAGCTTGCCGTGCACGATCTCGGCCCGCACCGTCAGCTGCCCGCCTTCGGGCTTGGGCTCCAGCCCATGCTTGATCGCGTTTTCCACCAGGCCCTGGATCATCATCGGCGGGAACTCGGCCGAGTGCAGGCCCTCGGGCACGTCGATCACCGTCTGCAGCCGCTCTTCCATGCGCACCTTCAGGATCTCCAGGTAGGGGCGGATGACCGCCAGCTCGCGGCCCAGTTCGCGCACGCCGCCGGTGCTGGCTTCACGCATGGTCGGCATGCTGGCGCGCAGCAGCGCGATCAGGTTTTTTTGCATGCGGCTGGCGCGTGGCGGGTCGGTCTCGATCAGGTGGTCGATGGACGCCAGCGTGTTGAACAGGAAGTGCGGCTCCACCTGCGCCTGCATCGCGGCCATGCGCGCTTCCACCACCTGGCGCTTGAGCGATTCGGCCTCGGCCACCTCGGTGGCCTGGGCGGCCACGGTTTCGGCCTGCAGCCGGCCGCTGTAGGTGATCTTGATGATGGCCGAGGCGATGATCCACAGCACCGCCAGGTCGGTGAGAAAGTCGCCGACATGCACGGTGCGGGTGCGGGTGCGCGGGCGATCGCTGTCGGCATCGGCGGCGCTGGCGTCGGCGGCCGATTGCTGCGTGGCGTCGCTCGCCTCGCGGATGGCGTCGGCGATCTCGCGCACGCCGTCTTCGATGGTCTGGCGCAGCTCGTCGGCATCGGCGCCCGGCGGCACCGAGGCGGTGGCCGCCGGCAGCTTGGCGATGATGGTCTCGGCCGCGGCCTGCGCCGGGTCGGCCGCCGAAGCCGCCGACGACGCGGAGGCCGCGGACGCCGCCGAAGCGGCCGAAGCCGCCGCACTGGGCCCCCGGCGCAGCACGCGCACGCCTTCCTTGCCGATGGTGATGTCGATCGTCGGCTCGGGGGTCGTGGGGCTGGTGGCCGGCCGCGGCGCCGCCGGCGGCTTGGGCGGCACGGGCGGAATCGTCACGTGCACGCCGCGCGACACCTCTTCGGTGATGCGCCAGCTGAACGGCGGCAGGCGCTCCAGGATGCTGGCCAGGATGAGCAGCAGCAGCGAAAGCACGACGAAGCGCTTCCAGCTGATGCCGACCAGCCACTTGGCGTAGCTGCGGAACGCAGGCACCCAGGCAGCCACCAGGCGTTGCCAGGTGCTGGAGACGGGGTGTGCAGAGGCGCGAGGCTGGCTCGCGCGGACATCGGGTGCGGACATGGGGCTTGGCGACTGCTGATGCCCCACTGTACGCAGAGGCCTGCGGTCGGTGCGCGCCTGGCGCGACCAGTTGCAGGCGGGTGGGCACAGGCGGTGGCCTGGCCCGACCAATGGCAATGTGCTTACTGGATGGCCTGGACGACCATCAACACCAGCAGCATCACGACCATGGCCATTTGAACGGCTCGTTGTTGGTTCATATGCGGGTTCTCCCTAGTGCCTGAAGCGTAACAGGCATTCGGTGAAACCCGCCCCCACCCGATCGGGTGAAAAAGTAACGAAAGTTATGTTGCGGCGCAGCATCCCTGCGCCGCCACTGTGTTACTGCTTGACCGCTTCGACCTGGATCACCAGGCGCACGTTGTCGCTGAAGCCGTAATTCAGGCCGTAGGTGACGCCGAACTGGCTGCGGGTGAGCGTGGTTTCGAAGTCGCCGCCGCACACCTCGCGCTTGAGCATGGGGTTCTGGTAGCAGTTGAACTTGTTGGCCTTGAGCGTCACCGGCAGGGTCTTGTCCAGCAGCGTCAGGTTGCCGCTGACCTCGGCCACCTTGTCGCCGTTGAACACGAACTTGTCGCCCACGAACTTGGCGGTGGGGTACTTCTCGGCGTTCAGGATGTCTGCGCTTTGCAGGTGCTTGTTGAAGGGCGGCGTGCCGCTGTTGACCGAGGTGGTGTCGATCGTGATCTCGACCTTGCCGGTCTTGGCCGCGCGGTCGAAGCTGACGGTGCCTTCCTTCTTGTCGAAGCGGGCGCGGTTGGTGCTGGTGCCGAAGTGGTCGATCTCGAAGGTGACGAAGGTGTGCGTCGGGTCGATCGCGTAGTCGGCGGCGTGGGCGGCCGGTGCGGCCAGGGCGGCAGCCAGGGCCAGGGAAGCGGCGGCCAGGGTCGAGGTCGTCTTGCGCATGAAAGGTCCTACGGGGGTTGGAAAAAACGGGAGACAGTGGCGCGCTTACAGCGCGCCGATGCCGGTGAGCTGCAGCTTGAACTTCACCTGCACGTCGTTGGCCACCATCGAGGTGTCGGCCCATTCGCCTTCGCCGATCTTGAAATCGGCGCGCTTGAGGGTGAAGCCGCCGGTGGCGGTGGTATTGCCGCCGGCCTGGGTCAGCACCACGGGCACCACCACATCGCGCACGTTGCCCTTGATGTCCAGCTTGCCGGCCACGTCGAACTTGCCGGGGCCGGTGGCCTTGACGCTGGTGGAGGTGAACCTGGCCTGCGGGAACTTGGGCACGTTGAACCACAGCGGCTTGACCACCTCGGCCTCGCTCTCGGGCGCGCCCAGGCTGATGCTGGCCAGGTCGATCGCCAGCGCGATGCGGGCGGCATCGGGCTTCTTGGG
>NZ_CAXFDV010000752.1:0-11262 GCF_964001545.1 uncultured Aquincola sp. | reverse complement strand
GCGCGCCGCCTGTACCTGGGCGAGGCCGAGCAGCAGTACCGCGCGGCCGCTCAGGCCATCGACGCCGTCTGGGCCTACAACCTCAGGCTGGGCGAGCAGCTCACGGCCGATGGCCGCAACACCTTCGAGGCGGCGCTGGTGCTGATCGCGGCGGTGTGCGCGGCGGCGTTGCTGCTGGGCGCCGGCGCCGCGCTGCTGATCACCCGCTCCATCACGGCGCAGATGGGCGGCGAGCCGCGCGACGTGCTGGGCGTGGCGCAGGCCATCGCCGAAGGCGACCTGAGCATCGACTTCAACCTGCCGCCGGGCCGCTCACGCAGCGTGGTGGGTGCCATCCGCACCATGCGCGATCGCCTGGCCGACCTGGTGGGCCAGGTGCGGCAGAGCAGCCACAGCATTGCCACCGGCTCGGCCCAGGTGGCCGTGGGCAGTGTCGACCTGAGCCAGCGCACCGAAGAGCAGGCCAGCAACCTGCAGCAGACCGCGGCGTCAGTGGAGCAGCTGGTGGGCACTGTGCGCAGCAATGCCGAGACCGCCCGCCAGGCCGACCAGCTGGCCGCGAGGGCCTGCGCCGCGGCCACGCAGGGCGGGGCGGTGGTGGGGCAGGTGGCAGCCACCATGCAGGACATCGCAAAGGCTTCGCAGCGCATCACCGACATCATCGGCGTCATCGACGGCATCGCGTTCCAGACCAACCTGCTGGCGCTCAATGCGGCGGTGGAAGCGGCCCGTGCCGGCGACCACGGCCGCGGCTTTGCGGTGGTGGCGGGCGAAGTGCGGGCGCTGGCCCAGCGCTCGGCCGGCGCCGCGCGAGAGATCAAGTCGCTCATCGGCGACAGCGTGTCGCGCGTGGATTCGGGTTCGCAGCGGGCGCAGGAAGCGGGCGATGCGATGCGCGACATCGTGGCCCAGGTGCAGCAGGTGAGCCAGCTGATCGCGGCCATCTCGCTGGCCACCAACGAGCAATCCACCGGCATCGGCCAGGTGGGCGACGCGGTGAGCCAGCTCGATCAGGTGACGCAGCGCAACGCCGCGCTGGTGGAAGAAAGCGCCGCCGCTGCCGACAGCCTGAAGCAGCAGGCCGAGCGGCTGACGGCGCTGGTGGGCACGTTCAAGCTGCGCCAGCCGTGATTCATCAGCCGCCGATGCGCCCCAGCAGCAGGTACTCCATGAGTGCCTTCTGCACGTGCATGCGGTTCTCGGCTTCGTCCCACACCACCGACTGCGGGCCGTCGATCACGTCGGCCGTGACCTCCTCGCCGCGGTGGGCGGGCAGGCAGTGCATGAAGAGGGCGTCGGGCTGGGCCTCGGCCATCATCCCGGCGTCCACGCACCAGTTGGCAAAGGCCTGGCGGCGGGCCTCGTTCTCGGCCTCGTAGCCCATGCTGGTCCACACGTCGGTGGTCACCAGGTGGGCGCCGGCGCAGGCTTCCTTGGGATCGGCGAACACGCGGTAGCAGTCGGGGTTCTTCACGCCGGCCACCGCGGGGTCGATCTCGTAGCCGCCGGGCGTGCTCACATGCACCGTGAAGCCCAGGATCTCGGCCGCCTGCAGCCAGGTGTTGGCCATGTTGTTGCCGTCGCCCACCCAGGCCACCACCTTGCCTTCGATCGAGCCGCGGTGCTCGATGAAGGTGAAGATGTCGGCCAGGATCTGGCACGGGTGGTATTCATTGGTCAGGCCGTTGATCACCGGCACGCGCGAATGCGCGGCAAAGCGCTCCAGCTTGCTTTGCTCGTAGGTGCGGATCATCACCAGGTCGACCATGCGGCTGATCACGCGCGCGCTGTCCTCGATCGGCTCGGCCCGGCCCAGCTGGCTGTCGCCGGTGGTCAGGTGCACCACCGAGCCGCCCATCTGGTACATGCCGGCCTCGAAGCTCACGCGGGTGCGGGTGCTGGCCTTCTCGAAGATCATGGCCAGCGTGCGGTCGGTCAGCGGCTGGTACTTCTCGTAGTTCTTGAAGCGCTGCTTGATGATCAGCGCCCGCTCGAACAGGTAGCCGTATTCCTCGGCTCGGAAATCCTTGAACTGCAGGTAGTGCTTCATCAGGCGGGCTCCGGGTTTCATGCCTTGCCACCCGCCAGGAACTGTTTGATCAGCGGGCACAGGATGGCCACGATCTGTGCGGCTTCTTCAGCCGTGAGGATCAGCGGCGGCACCAGGCGCACCACGCGGTCGGCGGTCACGCTCAGCAGCAGGCCCTTGTCGCAGGCCTGGCCCAGCAGCTCGCCGCAGGGGCGGTCGAGCTCGATGCCCAGCATCAGGCCCTGGCCACGTACTTCCACGAAGCCTTCCACGCCTTCCAGCTCACGTTCGATGGCGGTGCGCAGCAGGCCGCCCACGCGCGCGGCGTTCTCGAGCAGGCCGTCTTCTTCCATGATGCGCAGCGTCTCGACCCCGGCGCGCATGGACAGCGGGTTGCCGCCGAAGGTGGTGCCGTGGTTGCCCGGGCCAAACACCTTGGCCGCCTTGGGCCCGGCCACCACCGCGCCCACCGGCACGCCCGAGCCCAGGCCCTTGGCCAGCGGCATCACGTCGGGCTGGATGCCGGCCCACTGGTGTGCGAACCACTTGCCGGTGCGGCCGATGCCGCACTGCACCTCGTCCAGCATCAGCAGCCAGTCCTGCTCGTCGCAGAGGCGCCGCAGCGACTTCAGGTAATCGGTGCGGGCGGGGTTGATGCCGCCTTCGCCCTGGATGGTTTCCAGGAACACCGCCACCACGTTGGGGTTGGTGCGCGCCACTTCCTCCACCGCGGCCAGGTCGTTCATCGGCACGCGCACGAAGCCTTCGACCAGCGGGCCGAAGCCGGCCTGCACCTTGACGTTGCCGGTGGCCGACAGCGTGGCGATGGAGCGGCCATGGAAGGCCTTCTCGTAGACGATGATTTCGGGCCGTTCGATGCCCTTGTCATGCCCGTATTTGCGGGCGATCTTCAGCGCCGCTTCGTTGGCTTCCAGGCCGGTGGAGCAGAAGAAGGCATTGGTCAGGCCCGACAGCTCGCACAGCTTGGCGGCCAGGGTTTCCTGCAGCGGCACGTGGTAGTAGTTGCAGGAGTGGATCAGCTTGCCGATCTGGTCCTGCAGCGCCGGCACCAGCTTGGGGTGCGCATGGCCCAGGGTGTTGACGGCGATGCCGCCCAGGCCGTCGAGGTATTCGCGGCCCTGCGTGTCCCAGACCTTGCAGCCTCGGCCGTGCGACAGCGCGATGGGCAGGCGGCCGTAGGTGTGCATCACGTGCGGCTCGGTCGGCAGGGCGGTGTCAACGGTCATGAAATGGCTCCGGCGGGGCAGGAAAACGCCCGTCTGATGGGCAAGAGGGGCCGGATTCTAAAGGCGTGCGCATGACGGCACGGCAGCGCCCCCTGGCGCAAGCCCCGGCGTGCTGCGGCGCAACAGGCTCAGGGCACAATCATGGGCTTGCGGCCGCGCACACCCCGTGCCGCGCCCGAGCCAGATCCTGCATGAAGCCACTCACTACTCCCCCCAAGCCGCGCGAATTCGTCGTCCAGGGTCTGACCAAGGACGGTCGCACCTTCCGTCCCAGCGACTGGGCGGAGCGGCTGGCAGGAGCCATGTCGTGTTTTCGGCCGGGCGGCAACGTGGGCGGCCCGGGCGCGCGCATCGGCTATTCGCCCTACTGCGTGCCCACGTCGGTGGGCAAGGTCAAGGCGGTGCTGATCAGCGAGGCGCTGAAGGAAATCGAGCCCATGGCCTGGGACTTCGTGATGAACTTCGCCCGCGACAACGACCTGCAAGTGGCCGAGGTGTGCGTGCTGCCCGACGTGCCGCCGCCTGCGGCGCGCTGAAGGCGAGGGGCCGGTGGCGGCCCCGGATGCGACAAGGGGTGCCCGCGGCACCCCTCACGTAAAAAGGGCCTGCAGAGCAGGCCCTTTTTTTACATCACCCGACTGGCCGGCTGATCAGGCCGAGGCGGTCGCGGCCGACAGGGCCTTGACCTTGGCCGACAGGCGGCTCTTGTGGCGGGCAGCCTTGTTCTTGTGGAAGATGCCCTTGTCAGCGACCGAGTCGATGACGCTCTGGGCGACTGCGAACAGTTCGGTGGCCTTGGCCTTGTCGCCAGCGACGACGGCCTTCTGCACGTTCTTGACGACGGTGCGGAACTTCGAGCGCAGGGCGGTGTTAGCAGCGTTCAGCTTCACGTCCTGGCGCGCGCGCTTGCGGCCGGAGGCGAGGCGGACGGTCTTCTTCTTGGCTTTGGAAGAGGTTGCCATAGCGTATGTGGTTTGCCGGGTGATGCAGAGCCAGCGAGTATAGCACGCCAGCGCCGGGCGGCATAATCGCGCGCCGCCGGCCTGGCTCAGGCTTGTGCGGACCGGGGCGCCGCGCGTGCTTCGGCTCCATTTTCAGTGACCGCGGCTCCAGGCCGCCCGCCCCGTGAACCTTTTCAAGGCCGCTTCCACCGTTTCGCTGCTGACGCTCGCTTCGCGCATCACCGGCCTCGTGCGCGACCAGTTGATGGCCGGTGCCTTCGGCGCCAGCGCCTGGACAGACGCCTTCAACGTGGCGTTCCGCATTCCCAACCTGCTGCGCCGGCTGTTCGCCGAAGGCGCCTTTTCGCAGGCCTTCGTGCCCATCCTGGCCGCCACGCGTGAGCGCGACGGCGACGCCGCCACCCACCAGCTGATCGACGCGGTGGCCACCATGCTGTTCTGGGCGCTGGCTGTCACGGTGGCGGTGGGCATCGTGGCCGCGCCGCTGCTGGTGCTGGCCATCGGCTCGGGGCTGCAGCGCTTCGACGACGCGGTGCAGCTCACCCGCTGGATGTTCCCGTACATCGGCTTCATGTCGCTGGTGGCGCTGGCCGGCGGCATCCTCAACACCTGGCGGCAGTTCACGGTGCCGGCGCTCACGCCGGTGTTGCTCAACGTGGCCTGGATCGTGGCGGCCATCTGGCTGGCGCCGGTGTTCCAGCGCCACGGCATCGAGCCCATCTACGCCATTGCGGTGGGCGTGCTGGTGGGCGGCGTGCTGCAGCTGGCGGTGCAGGTGCCGGCGCTGGCGCGGCTGGGCGCGCTGCCGCGCATCGGCCTGCTGCCGGGGTCGATCAAGGCCGCCTGGCACCACCCGGGCGTGCACCGCGTGCTCAGGCAGATGGCGCCGGCGCTGGTGGGTGTGTCGGTGGCGCAGCTGTCGTTGCTGATCAACACCCAGATCGCGTCGCGCGTGGGCGTGGGGGCGGTGTCGTGGCTGTTCTATGCCGACCGGCTGATGGAGTTTCCGACCGGGCTGCTGGGCGTGGCGCTGGGCGTGGTGCTGCTGCCGCAGCTGTCTTCGGCGCAGGCCAGGGGCGATACCGAGCGTTACTCGGGCCTGCTCGACTGGGGCCTGCGGCTGATGCTGGTGCTGGCGCTGCCGTGCGCCATCGCGCTGCTGGTGTTCGCGCGGCCGCTGGTGGCGGTGCTGTTCCACTATGGCCAGTTCACCCCCACCGACGTGGAGCAGACGGTGCGCGCGCTGATGGGTTACGGCGCCGGGCTGATGGGGCTGGTGTCGGTCAAGGTGCTGGCGCCGGGCTTCTACGCCCGCCAGGACATCCGCACGCCGGTGCGCATCGCCATCATCGTGCTGGTGGTCACCCAGCTGATGAACCTGGTCTTCGTGCCCTGGCTGGGCCATGCGGGGCTGGCGCTGTCCATCGGCCTGGGCGCGCTGGTCAATGCCAGCTGGCTGCTGTGGGGGCTGCTCCAGCGCGGCGTGTACCTGCCGCGGCCGGGCTGGGGTCTGTTCCTGCTGCGCATCGGCATCGCCACCGCGGTGCTGGGCGCGGCGTTGGCGGTGGCCTCGGCACGCATCGACTGGATCGGCCTGCAGGCCCATGCCGGGCTGCGCGCGGCCTGGATGGCGGGCGTGCTGGGCGGGGTGGCGCTGCTGTACTTCAGCGTGCTGGCCCTGCTGGGATTGAGGCCTCGACACTTCGCCCGTCACGGTTGAAGCCATCGCCTACACTGGGTCGATGACAGGTACGCTGCGCTTCGAGGCCCCGTCCCCGCTGACTTACTTCGCGTCGCTGGTGGCCGAGGTCGAAAGCCTCTCCTTGCTGGAGGCGGCGGTCTCCATCGCCCAGGACGACTATCCGCAGCTCGACCCCCAGACGGTGCTGGCCGACATCGACAGCCTGGCCTGGCAGCTCAAGCGCCGCATCCCTGCCGATGCGGCCGCGCTGCAGAAGCTGCGGCTGCTCAACCGCTACTTCTTCCATGAGCTGGGCTTCGGCGGCAACGTCAACGACTTCTACGACCCGGCCAACAGCTACCTGCACAAGGTGCTGGAAACCCGCCGCGGCATCCCCATCAGCCTGGCCATCCTCTACATCGAGATCGCCACCCAGATCGGCCTGACCGCGCGCGGCGTCTCATTTCCCGGGCACTTCCTGGTCAAGCTGCGCATGACGCAGGGCGAAGTGGTGATCGACCCGTTCAACGGCCAGTCGCTGTCGCGTGAAGACCTGGACGAGCGCCTGGCCCCGTACCGCCGCCAGCAGGGGCTGGAGGGCGATTTCGAGGTGCCGCTGGGCCTGTTTCTGCAGTCCACGCCGGCGCGCGACGTGCTGGCCCGCATGCTGGGCAACCTGAAGGAAATCCACCGCAGCGCCAACGACTGGCCGCGCCTGTTCGCGGTGATCGAGCGGCTGGTGGTGCTGCTGCCGCAGCAGTGGGACCAGCGGCGCGACCGTGCGCTGTGCCTGGAAGAACTGGGCCGCGCCGACGAGGCCGCCGACGACCTGGCCATCTACCTGCAGCACCGCCCCGACGCCGAAGACGCCGCCGCGCTGCGCCGGCGCATGACGCAGCTGCGCCGCAGCGGCAGGCCGCCGTTGCACTGAGCCAGTGGCCCCGGGGCGGGTTCTTTACAATGCGCGGTTTCGCGCGGCGTCGCCCGGCGAACAAAAAGAACCCATGAGACAGTTGCCGCTGGCGTTCGGGCCGCGCCCGCCGCAAACCTTTGAAAGCTACCTGGCCCGCGCCAATGCGCCGGCCGTGGCCCACCTGCAGTCGCTGCAGCCGCCTTCGCCGCCGGTGTACCTGTGGGGGCCGGCGGGCAGCGGCAAGACCCATCTGCTGCATGCGCTCACGCTGGCTGCGCAGGAGCGTGGCGAGCGCGCCGGCTGGTTCAATGCCGCATCGCCGCTGCCGTTTGAATTCGACGACACTTGGTCGCTGATCGTCATCGACGAAGCCGACGCGCTGGACGCCGCCCGCCAGCACGGCGCCTTCACGCTGTTCATCGAGGCCATGAGCCACGGCGTGCAGCTGGTGGCTGCCGGCCGGCTGCCGCCGGTGGACCTGCCGGTGCGCGACGACCTGCGCACCCGGCTGGGCTGGGGCCCGGTGTTCGGGCTGCAGCCGCTGACCGAGGCCGAGGCCCGCGCCGCGCTGCGCCGCGAGGCCGACCGGCGCGGCATTTTTCTCTCCGATGAAGTGATGGACTACGTGCTGAGCCGCTTGTCGCGCGACATGAAAGACCTGATGGGCCTGCTGGACCGGCTGGACGACTTCGCGCTCGCCGAGCAGCGCCAGGTGACGGTGCCGCTGCTCAAGCTGATGCTGGCCGAAGAAGGGCAGGGCGCATGAACCTGACGCTGTTCGACCTCGACGGCACGCTGCTGCCCATCGATTCCGACCACGCCTTCGGGCAGTTCATGGTGCGCACCGGCTGGGCCGATGGCGCCGCCTTCCAGGCCGAGAACGACCGCTTCTTCGCCGACTACCAGGCCGGCCGGCTCGACCTGGCGGCCTACATCCGCTTTGCCACCTCGCCCTGGCGGGACCGGCCTTTCGACGAGATCGAGGCCGGCCGTGTGCGCTTTTTCAACGAGGCCATCCAGCCGGTGCTGCACGACAGTGCCCGCGCGCTGGTGCGCGGCCATGCCGAGGCGGGTGACCTGATCGCCATCGTCACCGCCACCAACGAATTCGTCACCCAGCCCATCGCCCGTGCCTTCGAGGTGCCGACGCTGATCGCGGTGGAACTGGCGCGTGATGCGCAGGGCCGCGTCACCGGCGACATCCAGGGCATCCCTTCCTACCGCGAAGGCAAGGTGCCGCGTGTCGAAGCCTGGCTGGCCGCCCAAGGCCGCCAGCGTGCCGACTTCGACCGCATCACCGTCTACAGCGACTCCACCAACGACCTGCCGCTGCTCGAATGGGCGACCGATGCCGTCGCCACCAACCCGAGCGCCGCGCTCGAAGCCATCGCGCGGGAGCGCGTCTGGCGCATCCTGAGACTTTTCGAATGATCAAGACCTTCATCGACAGGCTGCTGGGCAAGTCGCCCGCCAAGGCCGGCAAGGCCGGCGTCGCCAAGGTGCCGCTGGGCAAACGGGTGGAGGTGCCGGCCACCGAGCACCGCATCAACCCCGAGCTGCTGGACGAGCGCGCGGTGCGCGTGGTGCGCACCCTCAAGGACGCCGGCTTCGAGGCCTACATCGTGGGCGGCGCGGTGCGCGACCTGCTGGTCAACCGCCGTCCTAAGGACTTCGACGTCGCCACAAATGCCACGCCGGAAGAGGTCAAGGCACTGTTCCGCCGGGCCTTCATCATCGGCCGGCGCTTTCGCATCGTGCATGTGATCTTCGGCCGTGGCCGCGAGCATGAGGTGGTGGAGGTGTCCACCTTCCGCGCCTACCTGGACAACAGCGCGGCCGAGCAGGTGGGCGGCAACGAAAAAACCTCCAAGGCCGAGCTGGCCAACAAGAGCCATGCGGTGGACGCCGCCGGCCGGGTGCTGCGCGACAACGTGTGGGGCCCGCAGATCGAAGACGCCGCCCGCCGCGACTTCACCATCAACGCGATGTACTACGACCCGGTGAGCGAGATCGTGGTCGACTACCACGGCGGCCTGAAGGACATCGAACGGCAGGTGCTGCGCATGATCGGCGACCCGGTGACCCGCTACCGCGAAGACCCGGTGCGCATCGTGCGCGTGGTGCGCTTCGCGGCCAAGCTGGGCTTCCAGATCGAGGCCAAGACCCGCGCCCCCATCGCCGAGATGGCCGCGCTGCTGGACAACATCCCGGTCTCGCGCCTGTTCGACGAAACCATCAAGCTGCTGCAGACCGGCCATGCGGTGGCCAGCGTGCAGGAGCTGCGCAAGCAGGGCCTGGGCAGCCGTTTCCCGATGCTGGACGTGCTGATCGGCCCCGGTGCCGACCAGCCCCAGCATGCCAGTCGCCGCAAGTTCGTGGAAATGGCGCTGGCCGACACCGACCGCCGCGTGTCCGAAGACCGCCCGGTGGCGCCCAGCTTCCTGCTGGCCTGCCTGCTGTGGCATGAGGTGCTGGCCGGCTGGCAGCGCCGCCGCGATGAAGGCGAGCCGCCGTTCCCCGCGCTGATGCAGGCGGTGGACGCGGTGTTCGACGCCCGCGTGGGCGACATCTCGGGCCGCGGCAAGCTGGGCACCGACATGCGCGAGATCTGGGGCATGCAGCCGCGCTTCGAGCGGCGCACCGGCAGTGCGCCGTTCTCGCTGGTCGAGCAGCCGCGCTTTCGCGCCGGCTACGACTTTTTGCGGCTGCGCGCCGACGCCGGCGAGGTGGACCCGGCGCTGGCCGAATGGTGGGAAGACTTTGCGCTGGGCACGCCTGAGGAGCGCGAAGCGCTGCTGGCCGCCGCGCGTGAGCAGCAGGGCAAGACCCGCCGCGTGCCGGGCGCTGCAGGCGCCGCCAAGCCGGCCCGCAGCCGCAAGCCCAAGGCCGAAGCCGGCGCGGCCGGCGAAGGGCTGGCCGACCGCGGCGCCGCCGCCGCCGAGGGCGCCGACGCCACCGACCGAACAGACGAGCACGGCGCCGACAGCACCGCCGACCTGGACGGCGACGAGGACCTGGCCACCGCGCCGGCCGACGGCGCCCCGGCCCGCAAGCGCCGCCGTCGCCGCCGCAAGCCGGCGGGCGCTGGATCGGCTGGCGCCGAAGGCACTGACGCCGGCGCCGCCGCGCCGGGCGGCGAGGGCGCTTGAGCCTGCCGGCCGCGCCCCTGGCTGACGAACGCATCTTCGTCGGCCTGGGCGCCAACCTGGGCGATGCGCGGGCCACGCTGGAAGCGGCCCTGGCCGCATTGGCCGCACTGCCCGACACCCGGCTCATGGCCCGTTCCAGCTATTACCGCACCGCGCCGGTGGACGCCGGCGGGCCGGACTACCTGAACGCCGTGGCCGAGCTGCGCAGCAGCCTGGCGCCCGAGGCGCTGCTGGACGCGCTGCAGGCCATCGAGCAGCAGCATGGCCGCGAGCGGCCCTACCGCAACGCGCCGCGCACGCTGGACCTCGACCTGCTGCTGGTGGGCGCCCTGCGCCTGGACACCCCGCGGCTGACGCTGCCGCACCCGCGGCTGCACCAACGCGCCTTCGTGCTGGCGCCGCTGGCCGAACTGGCGCCGGAACTGGCCATCTATGGCCTGGGCGACGTGTCCACGCTGCTGGCCGCCTGCGCCGACCAGCGGATCGAGCGCCTGTCCCCACGCTGAACGGCATCGGCCATGCTCGACCGCCTGCGCCACATCGCCATCGAAGGGCCGATCGGCGTGGGCAAGAGCACGCTGGCGCGGCTGCTGGCGGCCCGGCTCGATGCGCAGCTGCTGCTGGAGCGCCCGCACGACAACCCGTTCCTCGAGCGCTTCTACGCCGAGCCCGCGCGCTACGCGATGCAGACGCAGCTGTGCTTTCTGTTCCAGCGCATCGAGCAGTACCGCGGGCTGGCGCAGCCCGGCATGTTCACGCCGCGCGTGGTCAGCGACTTCATGTTCGCCAAGGACGCGCTGTTCGCGCAGCTCACGCTGTCGGACGATGAGTTCCGGCTCTACAGCCAGATCCATGCGGCCATGGCGCCGCAGATGCCGGCGCCCGACCTGGTGATCTGGCTGCAGGCCGATGCGGCCACGCTGCTGGGCCGCATCGCCCACCGTGGTCTGGCGATGGAGCAGGGCATCGAGGCCGCCTACCTGCAGCGGCTGGGCCACGCCTACGCCGCCTGGTTCGGTCGCGAGTCCGCCTTGCCGGTGCTGGCCATCGACACCACCCGCTTCAATCCGCTGGCACAGCCCGAGCACCTCGACCGTCTGTTGCAGCGGCTGCACAACTTCGTCGGTCCGCGCGAGGCGTGGTAGGGGCGCCCGCTTACACTGCGCGCCCCTGTGTCTTTATGACTGTGCCGTGACCGTCCTGTGACAGTCATGCGCCGCCCGAACGAGGAAAAGCCCGATGCTGTTCGGCAAGCTCCTGCCCCGCGAGGGCAATTTTTTT
>NZ_CAXFDV010000751.1:0-4588 GCF_964001545.1 uncultured Aquincola sp. | reverse complement strand
GGAACTGGCCTTCCTGCCAGTCCATCTCGGTGGGTACATGCACGCAGCGGTTGACGTAGCCCACGACGCGGCCGTCGAAACGCAGCGCAAAGCCGCGCGTCGGCGCGCCGTACAGCAGCAGGTCGAACACCCGCGCCTGACCGCGCTCTGCCAGGTCGGCCGAAGCGCAGAGGTGCTGCGCCGGCAGTTCGGCGGCCGCGGGCGGCAGGGCGGCCTCAGGCATGCTGCAGCAGCCAGTCGTGCAGTTCGCGGGTGGAATGCGCGACGAACAGCGGCTCGAAGGCGTGGAACGCCTCGGGCTCATGCGCGCCGTAGCTCACGGCCACGCTGGGCACGCCGGCATTGGCGGCCATCTGCAGGTCGTGGGTGGTGTCGCCGATCATCAGCGTGCGCTCGGGGTCGGCACCGAACTCGCGCATCAGCTCATGCAGCATCAGCGGGTCGGGCTTGGAGGCGGTGCGGTCGGCGGTGCGCGTGCCGTCGAACATCTCCACCAGGCCCGAATGCGCCAGCGCTTCGTCCAACCCGCGCTTGCCCTTGCCGGTGGCCACGGTCAGCCAGTGGTGGCGGGCCTTGAGGTCGTTGAGCATCTCCAGCGTGCCGGGGAAGAGCAGCACCTCGTGCTGGCGCGCGAACCAGTGGTGGCGGTAACGCGCGCCCAGCTCGGGGTAACGCTCGGCCGGCAGACCGGGCACGCAGTGCTGCAGCGCGTCGTGCAGGCCCAGGCCGATGACGTAGGCGGCGTCGGCATCGCTGGGCACCGCCACGCCGATGTCGCGCGCCGCGCCCTGGATGCACTGCACGATCAGCGCGGTGGAATCGAACAGCGTGCCGTCCCAGTCGAAGGCGATGAGGTCGAAACGGCGGGGTCGAAGGGCATTGGCAGTCATAGGCTCGCCAGCAACTGCTGGCACTCGGTGGGCAGGTCGGCAGCCAGCTCGATGCGCTGGCCGGTGGCAGGATGGTCGAAGGCCAAGCGCCGGGCATGCAGGAACATGCGCGCAAATCGCAGCGGGCCGCGGGCCACTTCGCGGTTGAGCTCGAAGTCGCCGTACTTGGGATCGCCGACGATGGGGTGGCCCTCATGCTGCAGGTGCACCCGGATCTGGTGCGTGCGGCCGGTCTTGATGGTCACGTCCAGCAGCGTGAACTGCGCATAGGTGGCCGCCACCTTCACCAGCGTGATGGAGCGCTTGCCTTCGTCTTCGCCCACCGCGGTGCGCACCCGGCGCTCGCCGGCGGCGTCCAAAAACTTGTGCAGCGGCACGTCGATGACCTTGCGGCTGGCCGGCCAGGCGCCGATCACCAGCGCCGCGTAGGTCTTGCCGGTGTCGCGGGCGCGGAACTGGTCTTGCAGCGCGGTGAGCGCGCTGCGCTTTTTGGCCAGCAGCAGGATGCCGGAGGTTTCCTTGTCCAGCCGGTGCACCAGCTCCAGAAATTTTGCCTGCGGCCGCGCGCGGCGCAGTTGCTCGATGACGCCGAAGCTCACGCCGCTGCCGCCGTGCACCGCCACGCCGGCCGGCTTGTCGATGGCCAGCAGGTGGTCGTCTTCATACAGCAGCGGAAATTCGCGCGGCGGCGCGGCCGGCGCGTCCTGCCGGTCGGGCAGGCGCACCGGGGGCACGCGCACCTCGTCGCCCATCTCCAACCGGGTGTCGGCGCCGGCGCGGCCCTTGTTGACGCGCACCTCGCCCGAGCGGATGACGCGGTAGACGTGCGTCTTCGGCACGCCCTTGAGCACCCGCAGCAAAAAATTGTCCAGCCGCTGCCCGGCCGAGTTTTCGTCGATGACCAGCCGTTGCACGGCAGGCGCGTCGGCTTTTGTTTCTATAATCCGCGCGACCACGTTGGTGCTGCTAGTGCTTGAGTCGTAAAAGTTTACCCGGGCGCCCCACCACCAACGCGGCCAGTGGGCGAAAGCCCGAAAACCAGGTGATGCAACGTAGTGCGCCCGCGGCGGGCCCGGTCCCCAAGTGACCCGGCAGCCCCGGGGGTTCCGCGGAAGAGACACCGTCGAAGAACCCACCCGAGCGCGGCCGAAGTAGGTCGTCGCAACGGCAAGAACAAGGTTTCCTGGTGCCTGGCCTTCAACGGCCAGGCCCACGCGTCCAGTGACCCAGCGCATGCTGTCGCCGTCATTCCCCTCCAGCCGCCGCCTGCGGTCCCGCGCCTATCCGGCCGGGGCCCCTGCCATGCTGCCGCCGTGCGCCGCACGGCGCGCCCGGGAAGTCACGCCGCCAGCACCTTCGCCGGAGCCTGCGACGCACGCGCCAACGCTGCATAGCTGATCGCATCGCGATCACCACCGCAGTCCAGGGCGATTCCTTCCGGTTCCAAACGAGTGCTCGTGCATCGGTGAGTCGCCTTCCTCGCGGAAGGGGACGTGTCACGTTTGGAGTGCACATGAAGCGCATGCTGATCAACGCCACGCAGCCGGAAGAGCGGCGTCTGGCGATCGTCGACGGGCAGAAACTGCTCGACTTCGAAACCGAGCTTGAAGGGCGCGAACAGCGCAAGGGCAATATCTACAAGGCCGTCGTCACCCGCGTCGAGCCTTCGCTGGAAGCCTGTTTCGTCGATTACGGCGAAGATCGCCACGGTTTTCTGCCGTTCAAGGAAATCTCCCGCTCGTATTTCAAGGAAGGCGCGGACGTCAAGAACGCCCGCATCAACGAGGTCATCAAGGAAGGCCAGGAACTGCTGGTCCAGGTGGAAAAGGAAGAGCGCGGCAACAAGGGCGCCGCACTCACCACCTTCGTCTCGCTGGCCGGCCGCTACCTGGTGCTGATGCCCAACAACCCGCGCGGCGGTGGCGTCAGCCGCCGCATCGAGGGTGAAGACCGCGAAGAGCTGAAGGAGAACCTCGAGCAGCTGGAATACCCCAAGGGCATGAGCCTGATCGCCCGCACCGCGGGCATCGGCCGCTCGGCCGCCGAGCTGCAGTGGGACCTGAACTACATGCTCAAGCTGTGGACCGCCATCGACGGCGCTTCGCAGGCGGGCAAGGGTGCGTTCCTGATCTACCAGGAGTCGTCGCTGGTGATCCGCGCGATCCGCGACTACTTCACCGCCGACATCGGCGAGATCCTGATCGACACCGACGACATCTACGATCAGGCGCAGCAGTTCATGAACCACGTGATGCCGGAGACGGCAAATCGCGTGAAGCGCTACCGTGACGACGCGCCGCTGTTCAGCCGCTTCCAGATCGAGCACCAGATCGAGACGGCCTTCAGCCGCACGGTGAACCTGCCTTCGGGCGGCGCCATCGTGATCGACCACACCGAAGCGCTGGTGTCGATCGACGTCAACTCGGCCCGCGCCACCCGCGGCAGCGACATCGAAGAAACCGCCACCCGCACCAACCTGGAAGCGGCCGACGAAATCGCCCGCCAGATGCGGCTGCGCGACCTGGGCGGCCTGATCGTGGTCGACTTCATCGACATGGAGGAGAGCAAGAACCGCCGCGAGGTGGAGACGCGCCTGCGGGACGCGCTGCGCTTCGACCGCGCCCGGGTGCAGCTCAGCGCCATCAGCAAGTTCGGCCTGCTGGAACTCAGCCGCCAGCGCCTGCGCCCCGCGCTGAGCGAAGGCAGCCACATCACCTGCCCGCGCTGCAACGGCACCGGCCACATCCGCGACACCGAAAGCTCGGCGCTGCAGATCCTGCGCATGGTGCAGGAAGAGTCGATGAAGGAAAACACCGCCGCCGTGCATGTGCAGGTGCCGGTGGAAGTGACCAGCTTCCTGCTCAACGAGAAGCGCACCGAGATCACCAAGATCGAGCTGAAGCAGCGCATCACCGTGCTGCTGGTGCCCAACAAGCACCTGGAGACGCCCAACTACCGGCTGGAGCGCCTGCGCCACGACGACCCGCGCCTGGAAGGCCTGCAGGCCAGCTACACCATGGTCGAGGAGCCGGAGGACGAAGTCGGCATCACCCGCCGCCGCGACGCCAACGAGAAGAAGGCCAAGCAGGAGCCGGTGATCAAGGGCATCCTGCCCGAGACCCCCGCGCCCATCTCGCCGCCCAAGCCGGCCCCCGCGCCCGCCCCGGTGGCGGCGGCGCCCGTGCCCGCCCCGGCCCCGGTGCCTGCCCCGGCGCCGGCCCCCGCCAGCGGTGGTTTCATGGGCTTCCTGAAGAAGCTGTTCGGCATTCCTGAAGCGGCGCCCGCACCGGCGCCGGTGGCGGCACCCGTGGCCGCCCCGGTGGCCCCTGCCCCGGCCGGCGACAAGCGCGAAGGCCGTGACGGCCGCCGCGGTGGCCGTGGCGAACGCGGCGAGCGCGGTGGCAACCGCGGCGAGCGTGGCGAGCGCCGCGACGGCAAGCCGGCCGAAGGCCGCGGCGCCGACGCCGGCAACGCCCGTGGTGGCCGCGGTGAAGACCGCGCCGAGCGCAACGCCGAAGGCCGTGGCGACAACCGTGAAGGCCGTGAAAGCCGTGAAAGCCGCAACGGCGACCGCCGTGAAGGCCGCCGCGACAACCGCCGCGAGCGCGCCGAAGGCGACGCAGCGCGCAGCACCGAGACCGTGCAGGCCTTTGCCGCCGGTGAAGCCGCCGAAGGCGCCGTGCGCCCGCCGCGGGCCG
>NZ_CAXFDV010000750.1:0-1615 GCF_964001545.1 uncultured Aquincola sp. | reverse complement strand
GGCTGGCATTGAATTCCTTGGCCAGGTCGTTGACCCATTCGTTGTTGACGGCGGTCATCGAGTGCCACCACTGGATCTCGACCTGGGCCTGGGCGCCGAGGGACGCGGCCAGCATGGCCGAGGCCACCGTGATCGACTTGAAATTCATGCAAAGGACTCCGTGGAAACAGGAAGGGGGGCTTGTGACCCCCCAGTATTTTCAGTTTTGATGACAGTCGCGTTTCTGTCACAAAGCCGCAGGCGGCGGAACGGGGATAACCCGCCGCGAAGGGCTGCCCTGGCAGCCAGGCCGGGCGCCCTGATGCGGTGCGGTAACATCCGACCCCCCTTGCGTCAACCCCGCCGGTGCCGTCGCCTGGGCCTGTGGCGGCGGTTAATCGACATGAATGCACCGCTTGCCGTGAATACCCTGGCCGCCCCCGGCCTTGCTGATGAGCAGGCGCCCCGCCTGCGCGAGATTCCCTACAACTACACCTCGTTCTCCGACCGCGAGATCGTGATGCGGCTGCTGGGCGAACGCGCCTGGACGCTGCTGGACAAGCTGCGCGGCGAACGTCGCACCGGCCGCTCCGCCCGCATGCTGTACGAGGTGCTGGGCGACATCTGGGTGGTGCAGCGCAACCCGTACCTGCAGGACGACCTGCTGGACAACCCCAAGCGCCGCGGCCTGCTGGTGGACGCGCTGCGCCATCGCCTGGGCGAGATCGCCAAGCGCCGCGACCCGCAGGCCGACCCGCAGCGCGATGCGCTGGTGGGTGAGCTGCTGCAGCTGGCCCAGGGCGCGGTGGCGGGCTTTGCCACTTCGTTCGACCAGCTGGACGAGCTGCGCCGCCGCGCCCGCCGCACGCTGGGCCGCATCACCGCCAAGGACAACATCAAGTTCGACGGCCTGTCGCGCGTCTCGCACGTCACCGACGCCACCGACTGGCGCGTGGAATACCCCTTCGTGGTGCTCACGCCCGATACCGAGGCAGAAATGGCCGGCCTGGTGCAGGCCTGCGTGGAGCTGGGGCTGACCATCATCCCGCGTGGGGGCGGCACCGGTTACACCGGCGGCGCCATTCCGCTGACGTGGAAGAGCGCGGTCATCAACACCGAAAAGCTCGAGCGCATGACCGAGGTGGAACTGGTGAGCCTGCCCGGCCTGGCGCAGCCGGTGGCCACCGTGTACACAGAAGCGGGCGTGGTCACCCAGCGCGTGGCCGATGCGGCCGAGCGTGCGGGCTACGTGTTCGCGGTCGATCCCACCTCGGCCGAGGCCAGCTGCATCGGCGGCAACATCGCGATGAACGCGGGCGGCAAGAAGGCCGTGCTGTGGGGCACCGCGCTCGACAACCTCGCCAGCTGGCGCATGGTGACGCCCGATGCCAAGTGGCTGGACGTCATCCGCCTGGACCACAACCTGGGCAAGATCCACGACGTGGACGCGGCCCGCTTCGAGCTGCGTTACTTCGATGCCTCGGGCAAGGTGCTGGAGCGCACCGAAACGCTGGAAATCCCCGGCCGCGTGTTCCGCAAGGAAGGGCTGGGCAAGGACGTCACCGACAAGTTCCTGGCCGGCCTGCCCGGCATCCAGAAAGAAGGCTGCGACGGCCTGATCACCAGCGCGCGCTGG
>NZ_CAXFDV010000749.1:0-11793 GCF_964001545.1 uncultured Aquincola sp. | reverse complement strand
GTTTCGCCTTCGGCGCCCTGGGGGTTATGCTGGCGCCGCGGCCATTCGCAGCAACAGGAGACGCCCGGTGGCGACGCCCAACTACTCGTACGAAAAGCGACAGCGCGAGCTGGCCAAGAAGCGCAAGGCCGAAGAAAAGCGCCAGAAGAAGGCCTCGGACCGCCAGCACGGGTCCGACACCCATGCGGGCGACAACCCGCCGGCCGACGACACGCCCGCCCCGGGCACCGAGCCGCCCGCGGCCTGACCGGGCGGTGAGCGCCCTGCCCGACCTCACGGTCGTGCACCAGGACGACGCCCTCGTCGTCGTCGACAAACCCTCGGGCCTGCTGTCGGTGCCGGGCCGCGGCCCGCAGGGGCAGGACTGCATCGCGCACCGGGTGCAGGCCCGCTGGCCCGATGCGCTGATCGTGCACCGGCTGGACATGGCCACCTCCGGCCTGATGGTGCTGGCCCGCGGCGCGGGCTGGCACCGCCAACTCAGCATCGCCTTTGCCGAACGGCATGTGGCCAAGCGCTACGTGGCGCTGGCCCATGGCCACCTGGCCGACGACGCCGGCACCATGGACTGGCCGCTGATATGCGACTGGCCCAACCGGCCGCGGCAGATGGTGGACCTGATCAACGGCAAGCCCAGCCTCACCCGCTACCGCGTGCTGCAGCGCCGGCCCGACGGCAGCACCCGCGTGGCGCTGGAGCCGGTCACCGGCCGCTCGCACCAGCTGCGGGTGCACCTGCAGGCGCTGGGCCATCCACTGCTGGGCGACGAGCTGTATGCCCCGCCCGACGTGCAGGCGCTGGCGCCGCGGCTGATGCTGCATGCCGAGCACCTGGCGCTGGTGCATCCGCGCAGCGGCGAGCCGGTGCAGTTCGACAGCCCCGCTCCTTTCTGAGTCGGCCCCCAAGCTCGCTTCGCTCGCTGCCCCCTGGCCCTTGTGAAAGGGCCCTCCGGACCCTTGGGGCGCGCCCGCCCTTGGGGCGGCCCGGCGGGCGGGCCTTTCGAGGCGCAGGTATCCTCGCCCGATGTCCTCCCACCTCTTCATCGTCACCGGCAGCTCACGTGGCATGGGTGCCGCGATGGCCGCGCAGCTGCTGCAGGCCGGCCACACCGTGCTGGGCATCGCCCGTGCGCCCAACCCGCAACTGGCCGGCGCCGAGCAATGGCAGGCCGACCTGGCCGACCCGCTGCCCGTGGCCGCGCGGCTGGAAGTCTGGCTGGCCGCGATGCCGGCCGACCGCTTCGCCAGCGCCTCGCTGATCAACAACGCCGCGCTGCTGAGCACGCCCGGCCCGCTGGAAGGCGATGCGCCCGAGGCGCTGTCGGCCGCGCTGCGCGTGGGGCTGGAGGCGCCGCTGCTGCTGTCGGCCGCCTTCCTGCGCGCCACCCGCGGCTGGTCGGGCCAGCGCAAGCTGCTGCACATCTCGTCGGGCCTGGGCCGGCGGGCGATGGCGGGCAGCGCCAGCTATTGCGCGGTCAAGGCCGGGCTGGACCATTTCTCGCGCTCGCTGGCGCTGGACGAAGCGCTGCTGCCCAACGGCGCGCGCACCGTGTCGCTGGCGCCGGGCGTGATCGACACCGACATGCAGCGCCAGCTGCGCGGCGGCGATCCGGCCCGCTTCCCCGAGCAGGCCCGCTTTGCCAACCTGGCCGCCACCGGCGCCCTGGATTCGCCCGAGACCGCCGCCGCCAAGGTGCTGGCCTACCTGGCCCGCCCCGACTTCGGCAGCGCGCCCGTCGCCGACGTGCGCGAGTGAGCGCCGCGGCTCCTGCGGCGGACGCGCCCCTGCGCGCGTTTCCGTCGTTCATGCGCATGTGGTGGGGCCGGCTGGCCGGCACCATGGCCGCGCAGATGCTGATGGTGGCGCTGGGCTGGCAGATGTACGACACCACCGGCAGCGCCTGGGACCTGGGCCTGGTGGGGCTGGCGCAGTTCATGCCCGCGCTGCTGCTGTCGCTGGTGGCCGGCACCGTGATCGACCGCAGCAACCGCGGCCATGTGCTGGCCGCGTGCCTGGTGCTGCAGGCCGGCGTGGCGGCCACGCTGGCCGCAGGCACGGTGGGCGGCTGGGTGGGGCGCGAGACCATCCTGGCCGTCTCGCTGCTGCTCGGCGTGGCGCGGGCCTTCCAGCAGCCGGCGCAGCAGGCGGTGGTGCCGGCGCTGGTGCCGGCCGCGGTGCTGCCGCGGGCACTGGCCTTCAGCTCGGGCGCCATCCAGGCAGCCATCATCGCCGGGCCGGCGGTGGGCGGCTTCGTCTACGTGGCGGGCGCCGCGGCGGTGTACGGCCTGTGCGCGGCGCTGTTCCTGCTGGGCGGCGCGCTGGTGCTGTCCATCCGCGGGCTGGCGCGGCCGCCTTCGAAGGAGCCGGTGAACATGGCCACGCTGCTGGCGGGCTTTCGGTTCATCGCCCAGCGGCCGGTGATCCTGGGCGCCATCTCGCTGGACCTGTTCGCGGTGCTGCTGGGCGGGGCCACCGCGCTGCTGCCCATCTATGCGCGCGACATCCTGCACACCGGCCCCTGGGGGCTGGGCCTGCTGCGCGGCGCGCCGGCGGGCGGGGCGCTGCTGGTGTCCTTGCTGCTCAGCCGCTGGCCGATCCGCAGCCGCGTGGGCCGGCGCATGTTCGCGGCGGTGGCTGTGTATGGGGTGGCCACGCTGGTGTTCGGCGTGTCCACGGTGTTCCCGCTCAGCTTCGTGGCCTTGATGGTGGCCGGCGCGGCCGACATGGTGAGCGTGGTGGTGCGCCAGTCGCTGGTGCAGCTGGACACGCCCGACGACATGCGCGGCCGGGTGGCGGCGGTGAACTCCGTCTTCATCGGCGCCAGCAACCAGCTGGGCGAGTTCGAGTCGGGCGCCACCGCGGCCTGGCTGGGCCCGGTGGGCTCGGTGGTGCTGGGCGGCGTGGGCACGCTACTGGTGGTGGCGGTGTGGATGCGCCTCTTCCCGGCGCTGCGTGAGCGCGAGCATCTCGTGGCTCCCTCCTAGAATCCGCGCCAACGGGGCCGCTGCCTCAACTGCCTTTCAAGTCGATGCTTCTGCTTCGCCGACGTGCTGCCCTGCTCACCGGCCTGGCGCTGGGTTGTGCCGGTGTGCGCGGCGCGCATGCGCTGGAGGCGCCCGCCTCCGACGTGATGCTCACCGTCACCGGCCGCCTGCGCATGCCCAATTGGCAAGGCCACGGCGCCTTCGACCTGGCCATGCTGCAGCGGCTGCCGCAGACCGAGATCGTCACCCGCACGCCCTGGTACGCCACCACCCGCACCTTCAGCGGCCCGCTGGTGCGCGACGTGCTCAGCGCCTGCGGCGCCCGCGGCGACAAGGTGCAGGCCGTGGCGCTGAACGACTACCGCGTCGAGATCCCGTTCGACGACCTGGTGCGCTACGACGTGGTGCTGGCCACCTTGCTGGACGGCAAGCCGATGCAGGTGCGTGACAAGGGGCCGCTGTTCATCATGTATCCCTTCGATCGGCGGCCCGAGCTGCGCACCGCGGTGTACTTCAGCCGCTGCGCCTGGCAACTGGTCAAGCTCGAGGTTCAGTGAACCACCGTGCCCCCACCACGGCCGCTCCGCGACGGGGCTGGCTGATCGGCATCGTCGGCGCCGTGCTGGTGGCCGCGTTTGCGCTGGCCGCCACGGTGCAGGTGCACCAGTTCCGCTCGCTCACCTCGGCGGTGCAGTTCCAGGGCGACTACCTGCTGGTCAACCTCAACCAGCTGGAGGCGGAGTTCCTGCGGCTGCAGATGCAGTGGCGCGAGTCGCGCCGCCAGCTGCCGGCGGACCGGCAGGCGCTGCAGCTGCGCTACGACCTGTTCGTCAGCATGGCCAACCTGCTGGAGACCGAGCGCGCGGCGCGGCTGATCCGCGACCGCTCCGAGTTCGACCGCACCGTGCAGCAGCTGCAGGCCTTCATGGCCGAGGCCGACCGCTACCTGGGCCCGGAAGGCACGCAGGCGCTGGATGCCGCCGCGCTGGCCCGGCTGTCGCGCATGCTGGACGCGCTGGCCGCGCCCATCCATTCGCTGTCGCTGTCGGCCTCGCACGAGGTCGCGGCGCAGATCGCCCGCCGCAACCAGACCGTGCGCGAGCACAACATCGTCAGCGTGGCGCTGACGCTGGTGCTGTGCGTCAGCACGCTGGTGTTCGCGCTGATCACGGTGCGCCAGATGCGCCAGCTGGAACGCCGCCAGCTGGGCCTGGAGGCACTGGCCCGCCGGCTGCGCGACGCCCGCCACGAGGCCGAGGCCGCCAGCCAGGCCAAGAGCGTGTTCCTGGCCAACATGAGCCACGAGATCCGCACGCCTTTCCAGGGGCTGCTGGGCATGCTCTCGCTGCTGCGGCAGACGCGGCTGGACGGCAGCCAGCTCGACTACCTGCGCACCGCCACCGAATCGGCCGACCACCTGCTGGCCATCCTGAACGACATCCTGGACATGTCCAAGCTGGAGTCGGGCACGCTGACGCTGGTGAACGACACGGTGCCGCTGGCGCGCCTGCTGCACGACATCGAGGCGCTGATGCGCCCGCAGGCGGTGGCCAAAGGCCTGGCGCTGCGCATCGACATCGCCCCCGGTCTGCCCGAGCGGGTGACGGCCGATGCCACGCGCATCAAGCAGGTGCTGTTCAACCTGCTGAGCAACGCGATCAAGTTCAGCGACAGCGGCACGGTGACGCTGGCCGCGGCTGCCCAGCACGACCAGCTGGCCTTCACCGTCAGCGACACCGGCATCGGCATGGACGAAGCCACCATGTCGCGGCTGTTCCAGCGCTTCACGCAGGGCGACACCTCGCGGTCGCGCCGCTATGGCGGCACCGGGCTGGGCCTGGAGATCTCGCGCAACCTGGCGCGGCTGATGGGCGGCGACATCCGCGCCAGCAGCCGGGCGGGTGAAGGCAGCAGCTTCGTCTTCGTGCTTCCGCTGCACGCGGCGCCCGCGGAGGACGAGCGCCACCCGCTGCCCACCCTCCCCGGCCCCGACCAGCCGCGCGCCAGCCTGCAGGTGCTGGTGGCTGAAGACCATGCCGTCAACCGCAAGTACCTGGAGGCGCTGCTCACCAGCCTGGGCCACCAGGTGACCTTCGCGGTCAACGGCCACGAGGCCGTGCAGGCGGTGCAGCAACGCACGTTCGATGCGGTGCTGATGGACCTGCACATGCCCGAGCTGGACGGCGTAGGCGCCACCACCGCCATCCGCCGCCTGCCGGGCGCACGCGGCCGGCTGCCCATCATCGCGCTGACGGCCGATGCTTTTCCTGAAACGCGCGAGCGTTGCATGGCGGCCGGCATGACGGCTTTTCTCACCAAGCCGGTGGAAGCCGCGCTGCTGGTGCAGACGCTGGCCAGCGTGACGGTGCCGGCCAGCCCCACCGTGGCGCCGTCGCCCGCGCCTGCGCCTGTGCCCGCCCCTGCGCCGCCACCGCTGCCAGCGGCCGATCTGCTCAACCGCCAGGTGCTGGCCAACGTGCTCGGCGTGATGCCGCGCGAGCGCCTGGCTGCACTGGCCGAAGGCTTTTTGCAGGACTGCCGGCAACAGCTGCCGCAACTGCGCCAGTGGGCCGCCGAAGGCCAGATGGACCCCTTGCGCGCCGCCCTGCATGCGATGAAGGGCGCGGCCCTGAACCTGGGCCTGCAGGGCCTGGCCACCACCGCCCAGGCCGTGCGCGAGCAGGCGCAGCAGGCCGATGCCCCAGGCTTGCAGCCCCGGCTGGACGAGTTGCAGGCGCGGCTGGAAGCCAGCGCCGCGGCGCTGCGCGACGAAGGCCTGCTGGCCGGCACCGAGCCGGCCTGGGGCCCCGGGCCTTAGACGATCAGCGGCTCAGGCTCGAGCCGGATGCCGAAGCGGCCGTACACGCTTTCCTGGATGGCGCGTGCCAGCGTCACCACCTCGGCGCCGCTGGCGCCCCCGCGATTGACCAGCACCAGCGCCTGCTTCTCGTACACCCCGGCGCGGCCCACGGTCTTGCCCTTCCAGCCGCAGGCGTCGATCAGCCAGCCGGCGGCCAGCTTCACCGTGCCGTCGGGCATCGGGTAGTGCACGATCTCGGGGTCGCGGCCGATGATGTCGCGGCACTGCTCCACCGTCACCACCGGGTTCTTGAAGAAACTGCCGGCATTGCCCACCTCGCGCCAGTCGGGCAGCTTGCTGCGGCGGATGTCGCACACCCACTGGAACACCGTCTGCGCATCGGGCTGGAAGTTGCCGCTCTCGTGCATGCGGCGCTCCAGCTCCAGGTAGCCCAGCACCGGCTGCCACGGGCGCGGCAGGCGGAAGCGCACATGGGTGATCACGCTCTTGCCGGCCAGGCCGCCGAAGCCCTCCTGCTTGAACACGCTGTCGCGGTAGCCGAAGGCGCAGGTGCGGGCATCCAGCGTCACGCTGCGGCCGGTGACCAGGTCGACGGTGCTCAGCGACTCGAAGCGGTCTTTCAGCTCGATGCCGTAGGCGCCGATGTTCTGCACCGGCGAAGCCCCCACGGTGCCCGGGATCAGCGCCAGGTTCTCCAGCCCCGGAAAACCGTTGGCCAGCGTCCATTCGACGAACTCGTGCCAGGGCTCGCCGGCACCGGCTTCGACGATGAAGGCGTCGTCGCGCGTTTCCACCAGCCGGCGGCCACGCACGTCCATCTTCAGCACCACCGGTGCCACGTCGCGCGTGAACACCATGTTGCTGCCGCCGCCCAGCACCAGCTTGGGCGCGCGGCCGAATTCGGGATGGTCGACCACACGCCGCACGTCGAGCGCGCTGCGGATGTGGACCAGGGTGCGCGCAACGGCCGGCAGGCCGAAGGTGTTGTAGGCGCGCAGGCTGGCGTCGTGCTCGATCTGAAGGGCCGGTGCCAAGCGTTGCATGGCAGAATTTTCGCTGATTCCCCTGTGAGCCTGTGCTTACGGTCCTTTTCTCTCTGTACCAGGTGGTCCCATGCCCAGCTTCGACACTGTTCTTGAACCCGATCTCGTCGAGGTCCGCAACGCGGTCGACCAGGCCGGCAAGGAAATCACCACCCGCTTCGACTTCAAGGGCACCAGTGCCAAGGTCGAGCTGCAGGACAAGGGCACCGACAAGAGCATCACGCTCTATGGCGACAGCGACTTCCAGATCGGCCAGGTCAAGGACGTGCTGGTGGGCAAGCTGAGCAAGCGCAACGTCGATGCGCGCTTCATCGACGACAGCGCCAAGATCGAGAAGATCGGCGGCGACAAGGTCAAGCAGGTGCTGGTGCTCAAGGCCGGCATCGACAGCGAGCTGGGCAAGAAGATCCAGGGCGCCATCAAGCAAAGCAAGCTCAAGGTGCAGGCCGCCATCCAGGGCGACACGGTGCGCGTCACCGGCGCCAAGCGCGACGACCTGCAGGCCGCGATGGCACTGATCCGCAAGGACATCGACGTGCCGCTGTCCTTCAACAACTTCCGCGACTGACGCAGCCCCATGCGCCGCATCGCCCTGCTGCTGCTGCTGGCTGGCCTGGCCGCGGCCCTGCCCGCTGCGGCGCAGCAGGTCTCGCTCAATGGCAGCATGGGTGAGCGCGCCGCGCTGCTGGTCATCGACGGCCAGCCGCGCACGCTGAGCGTGGGCAGCAGCTACGGCGGCGTCAAGCTGCTGTCGGTGGCGGCCGATGGCGCGCGGGTGGAAGTGGGCGGCAGCCAGCTGCTGCTGCGCATCGGCGCCGCGCCGGTGAGCCTGGGCGGCGCCGCGGCCACGCGCACCGACCAGGAAGTGGTGCTCACCGCGGGGCCGGGCGGCCACTTCATGTCGGGCGGCCAGATCAACGGCAAGACGGTGCAGTTCATGGTGGACACCGGCGCCAGCGCGGTGGCCCTGTCGCAGGCCGAGGCCGACCGCATCGGCCTGGACTACAAGCGCGGCGCACGCGGCACGACGCAAACGGCCAATGGCCCGGTGCCGGTGCACCAGGTGGTGCTCACCTCGGTGCGGGTGGGCGGGGCCGAGGTGTACCAGGTGCCTGCGGTGGTGCTGCCCGAGCAGATGCCCTTCGTGCTGCTGGGCAACAGCTTCCTCAGCCGCTTTCAGCTCAAGCAGGTCAACGACACGCTGCGGCTGGAAAAAAAGCCCTGAGCGGGCGCCCGGCGATCAGCCGGTGGACAGCAGCTTGGAGGCCGTCTGCTCCTGGCGCTCGCTGGTCTGCATCAGCTTCATCTGCTGCTCGAACTGGCGGCCGGCCGAGATCATCGCCACCATGGTTTCCACCGCACTGACGTTGGAGCCTTCCAGCGCGCCGTCCTGCAGCCGCGCGTTGGGGTCGGCGTCCAGCGGGTCGGGGCCGGCGCGAAACAGGCCATCGTCGCCACGGGTCATCGGCGCCTCGGGCGTCACCAGCTTGATGCGGCCGACCTGCACCGCGGCCTGGCCGGCGGCCTTGGCATTGACGGTGCCGTCGGGGGCGATGCTCACCTCGCTGTTGGGCGGCACGGTCAAGGGGCCGCCTTCGCCCATCACCATCTGGCCCGACTGGGTCATCAGCGTGCCCTCGGCATTCACGTCGAGGTTGCCGGCGCGGGTGTAGGCCTCGGTACCGTCCACCGCCTGCACCGCCATCCAGGCATTGCCCTTCATCGCCACGTCCAGGTTGCGGCCGGTGGCCTGCACCGCGCCGGGCAGCTGGTTGTAGCCCACGGTGGACTCCAGCGCATAGGCGCGGGTGGTGGCGCCGTCGCCGCGGATGGGCACCGCGCGAAAGGCCTGCAGCTCGGCGCGAAAGCCGGTGGTGGTGGCGTTGGCCAGGTTGTGCGAAAGCACGTCCTGCCGCTGCATGGCGGCTTTCGCGCCCGACATCGACAGGTAGATCATGCGGTCCATCGCTCGCTCCCCTCTTCAGCCGGCGGCGCGCGCGTCAGCGCAGGTTCACCAGGGTCTGCAGCACCTGGTCCTGCGTCTTGATGGTCTGCGCATTGGCCTGGTAGATGCGCTGGGCGGTGATCATGTTCACCAGCTCGCCGGTCAGGTCGACGTTGGACTCTTCCAGCGCGCCCGACTGCAGCTTGCCCATGGTGCCTTCACCCGGCACGTTGACGATGGGGTCGCCCGAGGCGAAGGTGCGTGCCCACAGGTTGCCGCCCAGCGGCTGCAGGCCCTGCGTGTTGCGGAAGTTGGCCAGCTCCAGCCGGCCCACCGGCTTGCTTTCGCCGTTGGAGTAGCGCGCCATCACGATGCCGCTGTCTTCCACCGAGATGCCCGACAGCGTGCCGGCCGCATAACCGTCCTGCGCCAGGTCGGTGACGCGGAAGCCCGAGCCGTACTGGGTGGACTTGCTGAGGTCGAGCTGGATGCCGGTGATGGGCAGCGTGGCCGCGCCCGCCACGTTGGTGGAGGCGGGAATGTCGATGCTGATCGGCCCCACCGGGTTGGTGACGCTGCCGCCGTTGCTGCTGAAGTTCAGCGTGGTCACCGGCAGCGGCGCGGCGGCGGTGCCGGCCACGGTGGTGCCGTTGGCGGTGGCGAACACGTTCCAGGTGTCGGCCGGCGTCGCGGCCTTCTGGAAGTAGTAGGTCATCGCCACTTCCTGGCCCTTGGCGTCGTACAGGGTCTGCGACGTGGCGTTGTTGTACGTCTTGGCGTCGCTGAAGTTGATGGCCGCGCCGGTGGTCGGCGCCGTCACGCCCAGCCGCGCGTCGAGGTTCATCTCCAGGTCGATGGTGGTGGTGGGCTGCGGCGAGATGCCGGCGGTGGGTAGCTTCAGCGGCTGCGCCAGGCCCGGCTGGATGACGCCGGCGCCGTCGGCCGGATAGCCCATCAGCTTGAGCTGGTCGTTGTTGACGATGTTGCCCTCGCGGTCCACCTTGAACTGGCCGTTGCGGGTGTACATGACCGGGTTGCGGCCGTCGGTCACCTGGAAGAAGCCGCCGCCGTTGATGGACAGGTCCATCGCGTTTTCGGTGCTGGTGATGTTGCCCTGCGTGAACTGCTGGGCCACCGTCTGCAGGTTGACGCCGATGCCCACGTTGTTGGCCCCGGTGCCGTTGAGGGCGGTGGCGTACATGTCGGCGAACTCGGCGCGCGAGGTCTTGGCGCCGTAGGTGTTGGCATTGGCAATGTTGTTGCCGATGACGTCGAGGTTCTTGCTGCTGGCGTTCAAGCCCGACAGGCCTTGCTGGAAGCTCATGGTGGGGTCCTGCGGTCAGGGGTTCAGTTGAAGGACTTGATGTCGGTGTACTTCACGGTGCCGGCGTTGCGCAGCTCCAGCTGCAGCGTGTCGCCGGTGGTCACCGCGTCCACCCGGTCGCGCATCAGCGGCGTCACGCTGACGTCGGTGGCGCCGCTCTTGGCCACCACGCGGAAGCTCTTGCCGTTGGAGGCGCTGACGCCTTCGGACGGCTTCCAGTCGAAGGTATGGCGCCCCGATTTCTCGGCGCCGATGTTGATGGTGTCCACCACCTGGCCGCTGCCCGAGAGCACCTCCACCTTCACGCTGTCGGCTGCGCCGCCCAGGTCGAAGCTGCCCTGGATGCTGCCGTCCTCGCTGGTGGTGAGCTTGTTGCCGGCCACCACCACCTCGCTGCCCACCAGCGTGGCGCCCTGCAGCGCCTGCATCTGCACGAACTGGGCGTTCAGGCCGTTGACCGTGGTGTTGAGCTTTTCCACGCCGGTGACGGTGCTGATCTGCGCCATCTGGCTGGTCACCTGGGCGTTGTCCATCGGGTTCAACGGATCCTGGTTCTGCATCTGCGCCACCAGCAGCTTGAGGAAGCGGTCGCTGCCATCGGTGGTCTCGGCGGTGGGCGTGCCGCCGTAGTTGAAGCTGCTGCCGTTGAACGTGACGCCGGAGACCGGCGACGTGGAGGTGGTGGTCATGGTGGTCCTGGTTCAGCCTGCGGGCGTCAGCTCTGGCCCATCTGCAGCGTCTTCTGCAGCAGGGACTTGGCGGTGTTCATCACTTCGATGTTGTTCTGGTAGCTGCGCGAGGCGGAGATCATGTTGACCATCTCCTCGACCGCATTGACGTTGCTGTAGGTCACGTAGCCGTCGGCATCGGCGCTGGGGTTCTTGGGGTCGTGCACCCGGCGGCCGGGGCTGTTGTCTTCCACCACGGTGGACACACGCACGCCGGCTGCGCCCACCACGCCTTCGGTGGCCGGGTCCATCGGGCCGATGCCGGTGCCCATGGGCCGCTGCGCCTGGCGCGCGCCCATCAGCTCGGTCTGGAACACCACCTGCCGCGCCTTGTAGGCGGTGCCATCCGGCCCGGCCACGGTATCCACGTTGGCCAGGTTGGAGGCCACGGTGTTCAGCCGCTGGCTCTGCGCGCTCACGGCGCTGCCAGAGACGTTGAATATTTGGAACATGCTCATTGGAGCCCCCGGTTCGTCGAGTACGCCGAACCACCCCCCGAGGGGGTCCGCGGCCGCTTGGGAGCGGCCCGGCGCTGGCCGCGGCTGTTCAGCCGTCTTTCAGTCGTCATGCCTGCCCCTTGATCGCGTCGAGCATCGTGCGCACGCTGCCGTTGATGAAGCGCAGCGAGGCTTCGTACTTCAGGGTGTTTTCCACGAAGGTGGCCCGCTCGCGGTCCATGTCGACGGTGTTGCGGTCGAGGTTGGTCTGCGCCGCGGCGGCGTAACGGGCCTCAACTCCGCCGCCCAGCGTGCCGATACCGGTGGGCATGTGGCCGCTGGCCGTGGTTTTGAGCTGCGAGGCGGCGCTGCGGTCGCCGACCGCCTGGCGCAGCGCCTGCGAAAAATCCATGTCGCGCGCCACATAGCCCGGCGTGTCCGCGTTGGCGATGTTGCTGGCGATCATCTGCTGGCGTTCCGAGCGCAGCTGCAAGGCCTGCGTCTGGAAGTT
>NZ_CAXFDV010000748.1:0-2200 GCF_964001545.1 uncultured Aquincola sp. | reverse complement strand
CTGGCCGCTTCGTTGAACACGGAGACCGACGGCCCTTCGTACCGCTGGATGTACGGCCCCTGGTTCAGAAAACGCCGCTGCAGCCAGCCGGTGCCATAACCCAGCCGCTGCGGAATGCCCGCCAGCCAGGCCACCAGGCCACGGTTGGGGTGGCCCGAGAACAGCACGATGCGTTCGAAACGCTTGGCACGCAGCTCGCGCCCCATGCGAAAGAGCCCGGCCACGCCCGCATGGCGGCCCTGGCGGCCTTCGCTGCGGCGCGGGCGGCGGTCGAAGTCGATGACCTCGGCCACCCAGGGCAGGCCTTCGAGCAGCTGGCGTGCAAAGGTGGTGGGCGAGGCGATGACGGCCACCTGCCCCCCTGCACTGTCGCGCGCAACGGCCTCGAAATACGGCAGATGCCAGACGAGATCACCAATGCCCACGAACTGGTGGAGCACGGCGGTATGGGGGCGGGAGGAGCGCGGTTCGGTGGGCGGCATCGGCACTGCAGCGGCTTGGGGGCGCTCGCTGTCAAGCCCTGGAGGTCGTCAGGGCGTGAATGATAGCCGGGGCTTCCGGCCTCCTGCGGGGGGCCTCTTCAGCAGGATTGGCCCGGCCCGCGGGCCTTCCAACAATGCGCCCGAGCCCGCCGTGCGTCACGGCTCATCATCCCCAGGAGCCCTTCCATGTTCACCTCCCTCAAGACCATCGTCGTTGCCGTTGCCGCCGCGCTGCTGTCGGCCACGGCCTTTGCGGCCACCGACGTCAACAAGGCCGACCAGGCCCAGCTCGAGTCCGTCAAGGGCATCGGGCCGGCCATGTCCAACCGCGTGCTGGAAGCCCGCAAGACCGCGCCCTTCAAGGATTGGAACGACCTGATCGACCGCGTGCAAGGCATCGGCCCGGCCAAGGCCGGCAAGCTGTCGGCCGAGGGGCTGACGGTCAATGGCGCGGTGTATGCCGCCGGCGCCGCGCCGGCGGACAAGGCCAAGCCCGCGGCCCATGAAAAGGCCGACAAGAAGGCCGAGAAGAAGTAATCAGGCGCTGCAGGCGCCGTCAGTCACGGCCATGGCCTTTGCCATGGCCGTGATCTTTTTCTGGCGGGCTCCTTGATGGCCGCCCCGTCAGGTGGCCTCCGCCTCATACACCACCGTGGCGCCGCCCGGCGCGCTGCGCAGCCAGCGGTCCAGCGCCGCATCGCTGGGAAAGAACTTGCCGGCATCGCCCAGGTCGACCACGCCCACCGCCTGCTCGCGCTGGAGCGCGAGGCGCACCGGCAGGCCTTGCAGCTGCTCGCCTTCTTCGGTCACCAGCCGGCGCGCCGGAAACTCCTGCACCACCGCGGCCAACGGCGGCAAGGCCTCCAGCCCCGCACTGCCCAGCGCCACCTGCAGGTAGCGGCCGAAGCGGCACCGCGCGGTGGGCAGGTCCCACACCTGCTGCACGTTCAGCCGCAGGCCGCCGCTGAAGCGGTCGGGCTGCACCCGGCCCTGGATGATCAGCAGTTCGTCGTCGCGCAGCAGCTCCTTGTTGGCGTCCAGCGTCTTCTCGTCGGCCACGGCTTCGATGAAGCCGCTCTTGTCGTCGAGCTTGAAGATGGCCACGCGGCCGCGGTTGCCGTTGATGATGCGCAGGTCGCCGACGATGCCGGCCACCACCTGCGGGTCGCGGCTGTCGGCCAGGTCGGCCACCTCGCGGCGCACGAACTGGCGCACCTCGGCCTCGCTCTGGTCGAACATGTGGCCCGAGAGGTAAAAGCCGATGGCGGTCTTTTCCAGCGTCAGCCGCTCCTTCACGCTCCAGGGCTCGGCCGGCACCAGCGGCGGCTCCTGCGTGCTGCTGCCGTGCGCATCGTCGAAGTCGAACAGGCCGCCCTGGTCGGCATGCGCGGCCTGGCTGTCGGCCCAGTCCAGCGCCAGGCTCACGCTGGCCAGCGTGCTGGCGCGGTCGGCATGCAGCTTGTCGAAGGCACCGGCCTTGATCAGCGCTTCCACCACACGCTTGTTGATGCGCTGGCGGTCCACCCGGGCGCAGAAGTCGAACAGGCTGCGGAACGGGCCGCCCTGCTCACGCGCGGCCACGATGGCCTCGATCGCGCCCTGGCCCGTGCCCTTGATGGCGCCCAGGCCGTAGCGCACCGTCTTGTCGTCGATGGGCTCGAAGCGGTAGGTGCCGCTGTTGACGTCGGGCGGCTCGAAGCGGATGCCGAAGTTCGTCT
>NZ_CAXFDV010000747.1:0-10567 GCF_964001545.1 uncultured Aquincola sp. | reverse complement strand
TCCTTGACAACGACAGCCCCGAGAGACTACCGCGGCGGCCACCGGTTCCACCCGGTAGCCGGCTGTTGCATTTGGCACCGCGGCAGCGCGGCGGCGGCCCGTGACAAGGCCAAAGAGAGGTCAACAATCACAGCGATTTCCGCTCGCAGCGCTGGCGCTGTGGCGGCTAACCTCGGCGCCATGTTTTGCTGGCGTTTGATCGAAGAGTCTCCCGGCGCGCAGAGCGCGGTGCTGCGGGCCTGGCAGGCCCGGCTGCAGGCCCGCATCGACTGGTGCAGCAGCCGCTACGAGCAAGACCCCACCGTGCGCCAGGGCGTGGCTCTGGCGGCGCTGCAGCGGCTGCTGGGCGAGATGGACGCGGTGGCCCAGGCGGGTGAAGCCGGCGACGACAACCTGCGCAACCACCTGTCTTCGCTGCGCATCGGCCTGGCCGCAGCCGGCCTGCTGGAAGACCACCGCTGAACAGCGCCGCCGGGGTGCGTCGCCGCGCCGGTGAGCGCCCTTCCCGCCTCAGTAATGCGGCGGCAGTTCGTCGCGCAGGCTGCGCACCACACGCACATCGCCGTCGGGCTGCTCGCGGCGCAGCTGGGCCACTTCGCGCAGCAGCAGGTCGATCCGCGCCTGCTGGCGCACCACCACCTCATTGAGCCGGTCCAGCAGGTCTTCGGCGTAGCTGGCCTTGATTTCCAGCTCGGTCAGGCGGCGGTCGGCCTCGTCGGGCAGGGTGTCGCTCATCGGGTGGCCGGCTTGTCGCCGCGGCGCTGCTCACGCAGCATGTACAGGTACAGGCCTTCCACCTTCTCGCGCGCCCAGGGCGTCTTGCGCAGCAGCTTGAGGCTGGAAGCCACGCTGGGGTCGGTGCTGAAGCAGCGCAGCGGCACCCGCTGCGCCAGGCCCGGCCAGCCGTAGTGCGCCACCAGCGCGGTGACGATGGCTTCCAGCGTCAGGCCGTGAAGCGGGTTGCGCGGCTGCTGCTTGGGTTGCTGCGGCGGCTGCTCTTGGGGCACTGGCGCGGGTGCGCTGGCGGGGGTGTCGGGTGGCGTGACCATGGGGGCGGCAGTATCCCACCGCGGGGGCGCCGCGTTCAGGCCGGCTGCTTCACCCGCACCGGCACCGACTTGACGGCCGGCACCTTGCTCTCGCGCGCGTAGTGCTGCAGCGGCGCCACCGGGTTGCACTCGGGGTAGTAGCCGGCGCAGCAGCCGGGCGGCAGGTCGTAGGCCACCACGCGCAGGCCGGGTACTTCGCGCAGCACGCCGGGCGGCGTGGGGCCAGTATCGGCGGCGGCGCAGGCCAGTGTCACGGTGCTGCCATCGGCCACGCCCAGGCGGCGCATGTCGTCGCGGTTCATCAGCAACACGTCGCGTGTACCCTGGATGCCGCGCAGCCGGTCGTCGTAGCCGTACACCGTGGTGTTGAACTGGTCGTTGCTGCGCAGCGTGACCAGGCGCAGCACGTCGCCGCCGCCATCGCCGGCAAAGGCCGCATCCAGCCGCGCCGGGGCCTTGAACTCGGCCTTGCCGCTGGGCGTCTTCCATTGCCGCTGCACGGCCGGCAGCGGCCGCGCAAAGCCGCCGGGCTGGTGCATGCGCTGGTTGAACTGCGCAAACTGCTCGGGGTACGTGGCCTCGATCGCATCGCGGATGCGGGCGTAGTCGGCCACCCAGCCGGCCCAGTCCACTTGGGGGTTGGGCGGCAGCGTGGCCTGTGCCAGGCCGGCCACGATGGCGGTCTCCGACAGCAGGTGTTCGCTGGCCGGCGCATGCTGCCCGCGTGAGGCATGGATGCAGGCGGTGCTGTCTTCCACGCTCACCGTCTGCACGCCGCCGGCCTGCAGGTCGCGCTCGATGCGGCCCAGGCAAGGCAGCAGCCAGCTGCTGCGGCCGGGCAGCAGGTGACTGCGGTTGAGCTTGGTGGCCACGTGCACCGTCAGCGGCAGCTGCTGCCAGGCGGGCTCCATCACGCGGTGGTCGGGCACCGCCCGCACGAAGTTGCCGCCCAGGCCCAGAAACGCCTTGACCTTGCCGCTGAGCACACCTTCGCAGGCTTCCACCGTGTTCATGCCCTTGTGGCGCGGCGGCTCGAAGCCGTATTGCTGCGCCAGCACGTCCAGCGGTACCAGCTCGGGCTTCTCGGCAATGCCCACGGTGCGCTGGCCCTGCACGTTGGAGTGGCCACGCACCGGGCAGGCGCCGGCGCCGGGGCGGCCGATGTTGCCGCGCATCAGCAGCAGGTTGACCAGCATGTGCACGTTGTCCACACCCAGCTCATGCTGGGTCAGGCCCATGCCGTACACGCCGATGGTGGCGGTGGCCTTGGCATAGATCTGCGCACTCTCGGTCAGCGCGGCGCGCTGCAGTCCGCTCACGGTTTCGATGTCTTCCCAGGTCTGCGCGCGCACGAAGGCGGCGAAGTCGTCGAAGCCCTGGGTGTGCTGCGCGATGAAGTCCGCGTCCAGCACCCGGGGCCGGCCGGCGGCCCGGGCTTCGTCGTCCAGCGCCAGCAGCGCCTTGCACAGGCCGGTGATGGCCGCGATGTCGCCGCCCGGCCGCACCGCGTGGTAGCGCGAGGCGATGCGGGTGGTCGAACGCGTGGCCATCTGCAGCGGCCGCTGCGGGTTGGTGAACTCCTCCAGCCCGCGCTCGTGCAGCGGGTTGAAGACGATGATGGGCACGCCACGCTCGCTGGCTTCCTGCAAGGGATGCAGCATGCGCGGGCTGTTGCTGCCCACGTTCTGGCCGAAGAAGAACAGGCAGTCGGTCTTGTCGAAGTCTTCCAGCCGTACCGTGCCCACGGGCTGACCCAACGCGGCCTTCAGGCCCACCGAAGTGCTCTCGTGGCACATGTTGGAGCTGTCGGGCAGGTTGTTGTTGCCATACAGGCGCGCGAACAGCTGCCACAGGTACGAGGTTTCCAGCGACGCGCGGCCCGAGCTGTAGAACACCACCGAGTCCGGGTCGTCGGCCCGCAGCGCCTGCAGCTGGCGGCCGATCTCGGCAAAGGCCTGGTCCCAGGCCACGGGCACGTAGCGGTCCTGCGCCGCGTCGTAACGCAGCGGTTCGGTCAGCCGGCCTTCATGTTCCAGCGCCTGGTCGGGCCAGCCGCGCAGCTCGCTCACGGTGTGGCTGGCGAAGAACTCGGCGCCCACGCGGCGGCGCGTCAACTCCGCGAAGGTGGCCTTGGCGCCGTTCTCGCAGAACTCGGCCGTGTGCGCCTTGGCCGGCTTGGCCCACGCGCAGGATGTACAGGCAAAGCCGTCGGGCTTGTTCTGCCGCAGCAGCTCGGGCAGCGCGCTGGCGGCCGCATCGTCCCGCACACGGTGGGCGATGGAAGTCATCGACCCCCAACCGCCCACAGGACCTTCGTAGGGCTTGATCTCGATGTCGTCGTTCATGCGCGGCCTTTCGTGTTGCCACGCTGTGGGCAAGCGCCGCACCTGCAACGCAAACACACGGGACGTCGGCCTGCACCCCCGTCGGCGCAGGCAGGCGCTGCGATTGCCCTCAGGCTGCACCTTGTCATCAACGCCGCCATGACCACTTCCATCGCCCCGCCGCGGCCGATTCCGCGCGACCCGCAGGTGGACAGCAGCCTTGCGTTGCTGGCCGACCCCTACCGCTTCATTGCCACCCGCTGCCGCGAGCATGGCAGCGACGTGTTCGAGGCCCGGCTGCTGCTGCGGCCCACGCTGTGCCTCACCGGGCCCGAGGCGGCACGCCTTTTCTACGACGGTGACCGTTTTGCCCGCAGCGGCGCCGCGCCCGAGGCGCTGCGCGCCACGCTGTTCGGCGAAGGGGGTGTCCAAGGCCTGGACGGCGAGCGCCACCGCCACCGCAAGGCCTTGTTCATGCGCCTGACCGCGCCCGACGCGGTGCAGGCGCTGGCCGCCACCGTGCGCCAGGCCTGGCGCCGGGCCGCTGCCGGGTGGACGCCGGGGCAGCCGGTGGTGCTGTACGACGCCGCGCGCGAGGTGTTCACCCGGGCCGTGTGCACCTGGGCCGGCGTGCCGCTGCCCGAAGCGGAAGTGCGACAGCGCACACGCCAGCTGAGCCTGCTGTTCGACGGTGCCGGCGCGCTGGGCCTGCCGCACCTGAAGGCGCGCCGCGCCCGCCATGCGGCCGACGCCTGGGCGCACAGCCTGGTCGAGGCGGTGCGCAGCGAAGCCGGCGCCCCCGCCCACGAGACCGCCCTGACCTGCATCGCCCACCACCGCGACCCCGACGGCGAGCTGCTGCCGGCCCCGGTGGCCGCGGTGGAGCTGCTGAACCTGCTGCGGCCCACGGTGGCGGTGGCCGTGTATGCGGTGCTGGCCGCGCATGCGCTGCACCAGCAGCCCGGCCAGCGCGAGGCCTTGCTGCAAGCCACGCCCGAAGACGCGCCGATGGCCATGGCCTGCTTCATCCACGAGGTGCGGCGCTACTACCCGTTTTTTCCGGCGGTGGCGGCGCGCACGCGGCGCAGCTTCACCTGGAACGGCTACGAGTTTCCGGCCGGCCGCCGCGTGCTGCTGGACCTCTACGGCACCAACCACGATGCCCGCGCCTGGCAGACGCCCGGCGCCTTCCGGCCCGAGCGCTTCAGGCCCGACCGGCGGGCGGTGGAACGCCCCGGCAGCGAACGCACCGGCCCGCCGGAGCAGCGGCCCTACAGCTTCGTGCCGCAAGGCGGCGGCCAGCCCAGCCACCACCACCGCTGCCCGGGCGAAGGCGTCGCCGAGAGCCTGATGAAGCAGACGCTGCAGTTCCTGCTGCATGAGCTGCACTACACGCTGCCACCGCAGGACCTGTCGATCGACATGAGCCGCCTGCCCGCGCTGCCGCGCGATCGGCTGGTGCTGGTGCCGCAGGGGGCGGTGCTGCGTTAGCGGCCACCGAAGCCGCCCTGCTAAAACAAGATCAGTCGATTGATCTTGTTATCGCACCGCCCTACACTGCTCTTGTTGAGACAGTGACGGAGCAAGACAGTGCTGGAGATCGCCAAGGCAGACATCCTTTCCAGGTTGGCCTTCGACAACCCGTGGTGGGAAGAAGGCTCAACCGGCAAGGTGGCTTTCGAAGACACGCCACGCCGCAAATACTTCGAGCCCTTCCAGGCTGCCATCCTGGACTCATCCGTTCGCAGGGCGCTGGTGCTCATGGGGCCGCGCCGTGTGGGCAAGACAGTGATGGTTTATCACAGCATCCACGCGCTGCTGCACGCCGGTGTCGAGGCAAACCGCATCCTGTATGTGTCGCTGGAAACGCCGATCTACACCGGCCTCTCGCTCGAACGCATCCTGGCGATGTTCCAGGAACAGTTCAAGCACAACAGGCATGCCAAGCTGTTCGTGTACTTCGATGAAATCCAGTACCTGAAGAATTGGGAGGTTCACCTCAAGTCCCTGGTGGACTCCTACGCTGACTGCAAGTTCATCGCCACCGGATCGGCGGCGGCGGCCTTGCGGCTCAAGAGCAACGAGTCCGGGGCTGGCAGGTTCAGCGATTACGTGTTGCCACCCCTGACCTTCGCCGAGTACCTGCAGTTTGTCGGTCGTGATGAAGAGTTGGTAGCCGAAGCGCGTCAAGGGACTCGCATCACCTACACCGCGCGCAACATCGAGGAACTGAACGCCGAGTTTGTGCATTACCTGAACTTCGGCGGCTACCCGGAGGCCGTTTTCTCCGAGACCATCCGCGCCAACCCGGGCCAGTACATCAAGAGCGACATCATCGACAAGGTGCTGTTGCGCGATCTGCCCAGCCTTTATGGCATCAACGACATCCAGGAGTTGAACCGCCTGTTCACCACCTTGGCCTACAACACCGGCAACGAGGTCAGCCTGGAAGCCCTGTCAGCTTCTTCCGGGGTCGCCAAGAACACCATCAAGCGTTACCTCGAGTACCTGGAAGCGGCGTTTCTGATCCGCCGCGTCGAGCGTATCGACAACAACGCGCGGCGTTTCAAGAGGGCCATGTGCTTCAAGGTCTATCTGACCAATCCGTCCATGCGTGCAGCATTGTTCGGTCAGGTCGAGGCCGATTCGCCCGCCATGGGTGCGCTGACGGAGACGGCCATCTTCAGCCAGTGGCAGCACAGCCAGTCGACCAATCTGTATTACGCACGCTGGAACTCTGGCGAGATCGACATCGTGTCCATGTCCAGCGAGACGCAAGGACCGCAATGGGCGGTCGAGGTCAAGTGGACCGACAGGCCGTACAAGGCGAGAGCCGAGCTGGACAACTGTGTGGATTTCGCGGGTCGCCACCCACTGCTGCGCCAGCCCATCCTGATGACTTCGCGCACGGTGACGGACAGCGAGCTGATCTACAAGGGCGTCAGCTTTCAGTTCCAGCCAGCCAGTCTCTACGCCTACCTCCTGAGCGCCAATTTGCTGCGGCAACTCGTGGCGACCGCAGGTCGCAAACCCGTCCGCAGCACATCACCCAAATTGGCCGGTTAAGCCACCCGCCTTTGCGGCATCGCCGGCCGGTCGGGCTCCGCGGGTTCCGACACCGCGGCCAGCACCGCGGCGGCGGCCTGGGGGCTGGCCTTGGTGGCCAGGTCGGCCAGGCTCAGCATGCCCACCAGCCGGCGCTGGCGGTCCAGCACCGGCAGGCGGCGGATCTGGGCCTGGCGCATCTCGGGCAGCACCTCGTTGACCGGCTGGTCGTCGAAGCAGAAGCGCACGTGCTCGCTCATCACGTCGGACACCGGCGTGCGGTCCACCGGGCGGTTGCGGGCGATGCCACGCACCACGATGTCGCGATCGGTGACGATGCCCAGCAGCATCTCTTCCTGGCACACCGGCATCGCGCCCACGTTGAGGTCGTCCATCAGCCGTGCGGCCAGGTCCAGGCTGTCGTCGGGCGCCATCACATGGACGCCACGCGTCATCAGTTCGGCCACGGTGGTTGTCATGCTCTGCCTTGTGCTGCAACGGAAGGTTCGTTGCAGGGGCTGCGGCAAGCGCCGTGCCCCTGCCGCCGGCCTTACTCGCCGCTGGGTGCCTTGGCTGTGCCGGCGCCCGGCGCCAGACCCATGCCCAGCTCGGCCCCCGTGGTGGGGTCGGCCTGCGGGTCGGACATCGTGCGCTTGGCCATCTGCTGCACCACCTCGTTCTCTTCCAGCGTGAGCTTCACGCTGAACTGGCCGTCGCCACCATCGACCGCGCCCTGCTCCTCGCGGTCGCTGACGTAGGTGAAGTTCTCGTCGCTGTTCCACGGCCCGCGTAGGTCGCCCACGCCTTGCGACATGTTGTAGTACACGCCCGCGAACTCGGGCACCGGCGGCATCTTGCCCGGCGGGAAGTTGGGCGTGATGGCGTACAGCGCCTTCTCGAAGCTCTTCTGGTGCGCCACCTCGCGCGTCATCAGAAAGCCCAGCGCTTCCTTCACGCCCGGGTCGTCGGTCAGCGCGATCAGGCGCTCATAGACGATCTTGGCGCGCGACTCGGCCGCGATGTTGGACCGCAGGTCGGCCGTGGGTTCGCCGATGGTGTCGATGTAGGCCGCGCTCCAGGGCACGCCGGCCGAGTTGGTCAGCGGGGGGCCGCCGCCGTACAGCACCTGCGTCAGGTGCGAGTCGTTGCCCGCACCGGTGATGGCGCGGTAGATGTCGGCCTCTTGTTCCACCGCCTCGGCCAGCCGGCCCTTGGCGCCCTTGTTGAGCATGCCGACGATGGTGCCGATGATCTCGAGGTGGCTCAGCTCCTCGGTGGCGATGTCGATCAGCATGTCCTTGCGGCCCGGGTCGTCTTCACCCAGGTATTGCGTGAAATAGCGGCACGCTGCGGCCAGCTCGCCCTGCGGGCCGCCGAACTGTTCCAGCATGAGGTTGGCCAAGCCCGGGTTGCTTTCGCTGACGCGGACGGTGTATTGCAAGCGCTTGTTGTGAACGAACATAGAACTTCCTTTGCGGTTGGGATTGGCGCACCGATGTGCGCGGTGGTCACCCCGCTTCACGGCAAGGCGTGTTCCGCGTGCGCAGGTCCGAGGCCGGCAGCCCGTTTGCCGCAGTGCTGCACCTGCAACGAACCAAGGAAACGACATGCCCATTCCCACCAGCCAGGAAGGCGCCGATGAGCTGGTCAAGTCCAAGCCCGAGGACGCGGCGAAACAGCAGCGCGAGCAGAGCGAAGCCGCCATCGAGAACATGAACGACGACTTCGATGGCGGCGGCAGCGGCATCAGCGGCCTCAAACCCGAGGCCGGCGAGACGCGGGTGATCGGCCAGTCCGACCCCACCGGCACCAAGCGCTGATGCGCGGCAGGCTGCCCCGCGAGGCGGCCTGTTCACGTATCGTCAGCAAAAGTACCGCTGGGCCCGCAGGGGGTCCGGCACCCTGTTTGCCAACACCTGTATCGAAGTCCTGACCCGCCAAGAAAGAACCGCATGAACCGACCCCCCGGCTCCTCCTCCTCGACAGGCAGCAACCCGCGGCCCGGCATTGCCGGCCTGCCCGCCGGCATCCAGGGCCTGCTGCAGGAAGGCGCGGCGGCCATCAGCGCCCGCGTCAATCTGCTGGCGCTGGAGCTGCGCCGCGCGCGCGACGTGCTGCCCAAGATCATCGCGCTGCTGGTGCTGGCCGCCGTGGTGGCGCTGACCGGCTGGTTCGCGCTGTGGGTGGCCATCGCGCTGCTGCTGGTGCAGGTGGCCGAGTGGTCGCCGGTGTGGACGATGGCGCTGGTGACGGTGGTGAACGTGGTGGTGGCCGGCGTGCTGGCCTGGCGCGCGGTGGCCCTGGTGCCGCTGCTGGCCCTGCCAGCCACGCTGCACCACCTGACCGTCAAGAACGCCAACAACCCCTCCGAGGTGTCTTCATGACCGCCCCCCAAGCACAGGACGGCCTGTCTCTGGACGAACGCATCCGCCGCGCCGAGCGGGAAGTGATGCTGCACGACCGCCTGGTGATGCAGCGCCTGGACCAGGTGACGCAGCAGACCCGCAGCGCCGCCCGCTCCGGCGGCCGGGTGGCCTTGATCGGCGCGGGCGCCGTGCTCTCGCTGTGGGCAGGCTGGCGCATCTACAAGGCCGTGCGGCCCGACCCGAAGGCCAAGGCCCGCGAGCGCGAGCGTGCCCGCCAGGCGGCCTACCGCTATGGCCATGGCCTGGCCGACCACCCGGTACCGCCGCAAGACCGGCCGGGCGTGTGGGGCCAGCTGGGGCGGCTGGGGCTGATCCTGGCGCCTTTCGTGCTGCCCGCCCGCTCGCCTGCGGCCGCCGCCGCATCGGCGTTTGCACCGGGCGGCTGGTGGCCGATGCGCATCTTCCGCGTGGCCCGTACCGCCATGGATTGGCGGGCCGCCCAGCAGGCCAAGCGGGCCGAGCAGGTGAACAGCGCGCGCGCCGAGCGGGCGGAAACCGCAGCCACCCGGCCGCGCCCGCCCAGGTATTGAGGCGGCGTATTGCCACGGCGCCGCAGGCGCCTGTCAGACGCCGGCCCACCCCGGGGTGGGGGTTCGCCGCGACCGCTTGTTCGGGCCCCCACAAGACCCGCCATCTTGGTTAGCCTGAAGGCCTTGTACGCAACGCCGCAGTTCCTGCAGGCACAACCCCAAGGACCCAAGCCATGCCGACGATGAACACCAACACCGCCCGATCGACCAAGGCCACCACCGCCCGCAAGGAAAAGGAAGCGCCGGACGCGATCACCCTGCTGACCGACGACCACAAGGAAGTCAAGAAGCTCTTCCGCAAGTACGAGAAGCTGGTGAAGGCCGAAGCGGGTGCCCAGGAACGTGAGGCGCTGGCCCGGCAGATCTGCATGATGCTGACGGTGCATGCGCAGATCGAAGAAGAGATCTTTTACCCGGCCGCCCGCGACGTGCTGCCCGAAGCCGACCTCGTGGACGAAGCGACCGTCGAGCACGCCAGTGCCAAGGACCTGATTGCGCAGATCGAAGGCATGTCGGCCGACGACGACCTGTACGACGCCAAGGTGACGGTGCTGGGCGAGTACATCGACCACCACGTCAAGGAAGAACAGGACGAGATGTTCCCGAAGATGCGCCGCCGCATCGACATCAAGGCCGTGGGCGCCGAGCTGCAGGCGCGCAAGCAGCAGCTGATGGAAGAAAAGGCCGTGCTGGCCCACTGACGAGCGAGGCGGGCCGGGCCCGCCTTCACTTGTCTAGACAAGGCGGCTTCGGCCGCCTTTGTCGTGTCTGGCTGTCAGGTCAGCCCTTCGCGGGCAGCGGCAAGGTCTGCGCGCTCTTCAGGTGCTGCTTGAGCACCGGCAGCGTTCGCTGGATGAAAGCCTTCAATTCCGGGTCGCTGGTGTCCTGCTGCGCGCGCTCGAAACGCTCGATGTCGACCTGGTGCGCCGGAATCACCACGTTCTGCACCATCGCCTCGTCGAAGCGCGGCACCGGCGTGCTCTTGAGCTTGTCCAGCTCCGCCTGGCGGTCGGCGGACACCCGCGTGGGCAGCTCCACGCCCCGCAGCGCCGCCAGGCCGCGCAAGGCATCGTTGGCCACGCTGTGTTCCGACACCAGGTGACCGGCCAGCGCCTTGACCGACGTGTTCTGGGCCCGCTCGGCACCGATGCGGCCCACCTCCACCTCGAACAGCCCCGAGGCATGGGCCGCCG
>NZ_CAXFDV010000746.1:0-1999 GCF_964001545.1 uncultured Aquincola sp. | reverse complement strand
GGGGGCGCAGCACCCGCAGCGAGTTACGCGGCGGGGCCACTCGACCGAGCAGCGCAGGGCAGTCCGCGCTTTGCGCGGACCGCGGAAGCTAAGCCCCCGGGCCCGCCCGCACGGCCCGGAGCAAACAGCCCACGCTAACCAGGGTGTTGTTCAGCCCAACGACAGAGCCTCGGCCGCGGCAGCAACGGTGGCAGCAATGTCCTCCGCCGTATGCGCCGCACTCACGAAGCCGGCTTCATACAAGGCCGGCGCCAGGTACACCCCGCGTTCCAGCATCGCGTGGAAGAAGCGGTTGAAGCGCTCCTTGTCGGTGGCCAGCACCGCGTTGTAGTGCTGGGGCAGCTCGCTCGCGAAGAAGAAGCCGAACATGCCCCCTTGATGGTCGAACACCATCGGCACGCCGGCCTTCTTGGCCGCGGCGTCCAGGCCCTGCACCAGCGAAGCCGTGGTGGTCGACAGCTGGTCGAAGAAGCCTGGCTTGCGGATCTCGCGCAGCGTGGCCAGGCCGCAGGCGGTGGCCACCGGGTTGCCCGACAGCGTGCCGGCCTGGTAGACCGGGCCCAGCGGCGCCAGCAGGCTCATCACCTCGCGTGAGGCGCCGAAGGCCGCCAGCGGCATGCCGCCGCCGATCACCTTGCCGAACACGCTGATGTCGGGCGCAAAGCCCGGGATCAGCTGCGCATACAGGCTTTGCGCGCCACCCAATGCGACGCGAAAGCCCGTCATCACCTCGTCGAAGGCCAGCAGCGCGCCGTGCTGGGTGCACAGCTCACGCAGCCGCCGCACGAAGGGCACCTGCGCCCGCACGAAGTTCATGTTGCCGGCGATCGGCTCCAGCATCACGCAGGCCAGCTGGTCGCCGTGCAGCGCAAAGGCTTCTTCCAGCTGCTCGAGGTTGTTGTACTCCAGCACCAGCGTGTGCTGCACCACCTCGGGCGGCACGCCGGCGCTGGTGGGGTGGCCGAAGGTGGCCATGCCCGAGCCGCCCTTGACCAGCAGCGCATCGGCGTGGCCGTGGTAGCAGCCCTCGAACTTGATCAGCATCGGCCGGCCGGTGGCGCCCCGCGCCAGGCGGATGGCGCTCATCGCGGCTTCGGTGCCGCTGCTCACCAGCCGCACCTGCTCGATGCTGGGCACCAGCGAGATGATCTCTTCGGCCAGCTCGATCTCGCGCTCGGTGGGTGCGCCGAAGCTGAAGCCTTCGGTGGCCGCCTTCTGCACCGCTTCCAGCACCGCCGGGTGGCCGTGGCCCAGGATCATCGGCCCCCAGGAGCCGATGTAGTCGATGTAGCGCTGGCCGGCCGCATCGAAGATGTACGGGCCCTGCGCCCGGCTGATGAAGCGTGGCGTGCCGCCCACGGCGCGGAAGGCGCGCACCGGCGAATTCACGCCACCGGGGATCACGCGCTGCGCGCGCTCGAAGAGTTCAGCGTTCTGGTCGGTCATGAGCTTACTGCGGCCTCACGTCGGGTCAATGCACTTGTCTAGGCAGGTTGCTGCCGTCGGGCTCGCCCTGCGGGCCCGAGCCCGGGTCTTCGCCGGGCTCGCCGTCTTCTTCTTCGCCAGGCGGCAGCGCCCAGAAAAAGCGGTCGGGGATTACGTTGCCCATGCCAGGGCGGAAGCCCGCGTCCAGGCTGTTGTCCAGGAAGGCCAGCGCCTCGCCCACTGCGGCCTGCAGCTCGCTGCCGGCGGCCAGCAGCGAAGCCAGCGCGGCCGACAGGGTGTCGCCGGCGCCCACGAAGCTGGCTTCGAAGCGCTCGAACTTCTCGCCGGTGAGCGCGCCCTGGGCCGAAGCCAGCACGTTGTCCACCCACTGCTCGGTGCCCTTGCCCTTGGACGGCAGCATCACGCCCGTCACCAGCACGAAGCGGGTGCCGTGCTCGCCGGCGGCCACGGCCAGCTCGCGCGCCGAGGGCGGGCGCTCGTTGTCCCAGTCGGGCAGCAGAAAGTCGGTCAGCGTCTTGTGGTTGCCCACCAGCACCTCGGTCTGCGGCAGGAT
>NZ_CAXFDV010000745.1:0-3896 GCF_964001545.1 uncultured Aquincola sp. | reverse complement strand
CAGGGCGGCCAGCAGGCCGGTGACGAAAACACGTACCAAGGGTCGGGCGTGGCCGGTCATGAAAACGCAATCCTGGACAAAGCAACGGGTGCCGCATCGTAGCGAGCCGCCGTGAACGGTCAGCCTGCGCTGCAGCTCAGCCCTCGCTGCCCGCAGTTCGTCGCACGCGGCTGGCGGCGCCGGGGCCCGCTGCCGACACTGCCTTCAACAGATCAGGAGCCGCACCATGAAGACCACCACCCTTGCCACCGTTCTCGTGATGACCGCCGCGGTGGCCGCCGCCTGGCTGGCCGCCACGCCGCGCGCCAGCGTGCCGGCGCAGGCCGAGCCCGAGGTTCAGCGGGTGATCGTCATCGGCAAGCGGCTGAGCGCAGCCGAAGCCGCCGCGGAAGCGTCGGCGCCGACGGTGGTGGCCCGCTTCAACTGAAGGCCGCTCACAGCACCCGGTTGAACCACAGCAGCGACAGCGCTGCCGCCGCCACCGCCAGCGCGGCGCCCAGGCCGGCGAAGAGGGCGGTGATCTCGGTCTCCTTCTTCTGCGCCGTCAGGCGTGAGCCGAGCGACTGGTAGACCTTCTTCAGGTCTTCGGCGGTGCCGGCATAGAAGTACTCGGCCCGCGTGGCCGAGGCCACGTTCTTCAGCGTTTCTTCGTCCAGCCGCACCCGCATCGACCAGCCTTCGAAGCCGATGGTTTCGCCCTCCTTGGTGCCGATGCCCACGGTGTAGACCTTCACCCCACGGTCGGCCGCCATGCGCGCGGCGTCGATGGAGTCGGGTCCGGTGGTGCGCTGGCCGTCGGTCAGCAGGATGATGGCCGCCGAGTTGTACGAACCCGGCTCCACCGGCGCGGCGTTGTCGGGCTTCTTCTCGTCCAGCGCGCCGGGCATCGGCCGCTGGCCGGTCACCTGCGACAGGTCGATGTTGGCATCGGGGAAGATGGTGGCCAGCGACAGCACGATGCCGCTGCCGATGGCGGTGCCGCGCTGCAGCTGGAAGCGGTCGATGGCGGCCACCACGTCCTCGCGGCTGGTGGTGGGCGGCTGCACCACGGCGGCCGTGCCGGCAAAGCTCACCACGCCCACCCGCACCTGGCGTGGCAGCTCGCCGATGAAGGTCTTGGCCGCGTTCTGCGCCGCCACCAGGCGGTTGGGCTCCACGTCGGCGGCGCGCATGCTGCCCGAGACGTCCATCGCCAGGATGATGGTCTGCTCCACCAGCGGCAGTGTGATCACCGCCGCCGGGCGGGCGGTGGCCAGCAGCAGCGACACCAGCGCGGCCAGAAAAAGCAGCGGCGGCACGTGGCGGCGCCAGGCGGTGCCGCGACCCATCGCCTCCTTCACGATGCCCAGGCTGGCCCAGGCCACGGCCGTGCGCTTGCGCCGCCGCAGCAGCCACAGGTACAGCAGCACCAGCAGCGGCACCGCCAGCAGCAGCCACAGCAGGTCGGGCCACAGGAAGTTGAAGCCGTTCATCATGCAAACCTCCTCACGCCCACCGCGCCGGCGGCCAGCCGGCTGCGCTGCTTGCGCGCATCGACGAAGCGCAGCAGCGCGTCCGCCAGGTCATCTTCGGTGGACAGCTCCAGCGCGTCCACGCCGGCCCGGGCCAGGCCGTCCATCAAGGCCGCCTCACGCTCGGCGGCGATCTTCTCGAAGCGCTGGCGAAAGCCCCGCGCCCCGGTGTCCACGAACATCTGCTCGCCGGTTTCGGCGTCCTGCATCAGCACCATGCCCAGGTCGGGCATCTTCATCTCCAGCGGGTCATACAGGCGCACCGCCACCACGTCGTGCCGGCGGGCCAGCTGCGCCAGCGGCTGGTCCCAGCCCGGTTCGCTGATGAAGTCGGACACCACGAACACGCTGGCCCGCCGCGGAATCACCGCCGCCGCCCGGTGCAGCAGGTCGGCCAGCCGGGTGCCGGTGCCCAGCTTGGCGGCCGGGCGAGTCTGCAGCCGGTGCAGCAGGTGCAGCACATGGCGGCGGCCGCCGCGCGCGGGGATCACCGCGTCCACCTCGCTGCCATAGAGCATCGCGCCCACGCGGTTGCCGTGGCGGGTCAGGCCCCGCGCCATCGCGCCGACGAAGTGGGTGGACAGCGTGCGCTTGCGCACCCGGGCGCCGAAGTCGATGGACGGGCTGAGGTCCAGCAGGAACCAGGCGCTCAGCTCCCGGTCTTCGGAGAACTGGCGCACATGCGGTTGCTGCAGCCGGGCGGTGACGTTCCAGTCGATGTGACGCACGTCGTCGTGGTGCTGGTATTCGCGCAGGTCGGCCAGGTCCAGGCCGTTGCCGCGCATCAGCGTGCGGTAGTCGCCCTGCAGCCAGCCGTCCAGGCGGCGCAGCACCGTCCACTCCAGCTGGTGCAGCAGGGCCTCGGTGCCGCCGGGCGCGGTGGTGGTGTCGGCGTCCATCGGCTCAGCCGTTCACGACCTTGGCGTCCTGGTGCTCCAGCGGACGCGCCGGGGCGGGCACCTTCTGCAGGATCTGCGCGACGATGTGCTCGGCGGTGATGCCGTCGGTCAGCGCCTCGTAGCTCAGCGACAGGCGGTGGCGCAGCACGTCGGCGGCCAGGTCGCTCACGTCTTCGGGCAGCGCGTAGTTGCGGCCGCGCAAGAAGCCCAGCGCCCGCGCGCCTTCAATCAGGTTGATGGTGGCCCGCGGGCTGGCGCCGAAGGTGATGTATTTGGCCAGGTCGGGCAGGCCGAAGCGGCCCGGCTCACGCGTGGCGGCCACCAGCTTGACGGCGTAGTTGATCAGCGCCGGATCGACATAAGAGCGCCGGCATTCCTGCTGCAGCGCGGCCAGTTGCTCGGTGGTGGCCACCGGCACCACGTCCACCGGGGCACCGGTGACGCGCTGCACGATGACGAATTCTTCCTCGTCCGTCGGGTAGCCGACGATCACCTTCATCATGAAGCGGTCGACCTGGGCTTCGGGCAGCGGGTAGGTGCCTTCGGTCTCGATCGGGTTCTGCGTGGCCATCACCAGGAAGGGCTTGGGCACCGGGTAGCTGGTGCCGGCGATGGTGACCTGCCGTTCCTGCATCACTTCCAGCAGCGCGCTCTGCACCTTGGCGGGCGCGCGGTTGATTTCGTCGGCCAGCAGCAGGTTGGCGAACACCGGCCCCAACGAGGTGCTGAAGTCGCCGCTCTTCTGGTTGTAGATGCGGGTGCCCACCAGGTCGGCCGGCACCAGGTCGGGCGTGAACTGGATGCGCTTGAACTGGCCCGACACCGCCTTGGCCAGCGTGTTCACCGTCAGCGTCTTGGCCAGGCCCGGCACCCCTTCCACCAGCAGGTGGCCCTGGGCCAGCATGGCCACCATCACACGCTCCAGGAAGCGGTCCTGGCCTACCACCACCCGCTTGACCTCGTAGAGCACCTGCTCCATCAAGGTGCTGACGTCGGCGGCGCTGCGTTGGTTTTCCATCGATGAAGCTCCTGGTGCCTAGAAGGGGTGCATGCCGGCCCCGGCGGCGGCGTTCTCGATCGGCACGGCAAAGCCGATGCCGACGAAAAAGCGCTGCTGCACCGGGTTGAGGATGGCGGTGACGATGCCCACCACCTCGCCGTCGTCGGTGACCAGCGGGCCGCCGGAGTTGCCCGGGTTGGCCGCCGCGTCGAACTGGATCAGGTTGGTGAGAACCTGCTTGCCCTCGGGCGAGCGGAATTCGCGCTTCAGGCCCGAGACCACGCCGTGTGACACCGAAGGCCCGATGCCGAACGGAAAGCCCACCGCCGTCACCCGGTCGCCGGGGCGCAGGTCGCCGGTGGACCGCATGGTGGCGGGCACCAGGTCGTCGGGCAGCTTCTGCGCCTGCAGCACGGCCAGGTCGTTCTCGGGCTGCACGTTGATCACATGTGCATCGGCCTCGGTGCCGTCGTAGAAGGTGACCTT
>NZ_CAXFDV010000744.1:0-4586 GCF_964001545.1 uncultured Aquincola sp. | reverse complement strand
CCGACCTGGTGGCCGACCTGCCCGAGCTGCGCGGTGCCAGCACCGAAGTGCAGCTGGACCAGCCCGGCAGCTATTACTGGCGCATGGCCAGCGTGCGCCCGCCGCAGCCGGGCCAGCGCCAGCGCGGCCCCTGGACCGATCCGCAGGCGCTGAAGGTGCGTGCAGCACCGCCGGCAGCCAGCGCCGGTACCTCCGCCGACGGCAAGCGGCTGGAACTGCGCTGGAGCGGCCAGCCCGAAGACCGCCAGCAGGTGGAGCTGTCCACCGACCCGCAATTTCAGGGGCCGGGCACGGTGCGCGCAGAGCTGGGCGAGCCGCTGTGGCTGCTGGACAAGCCGTCGCAGCCGGGCACCTACTACTTCCGCTACCGCAGCATCGAAGCCGACGGCTTTGTCACGCCCTACAGCAGCACGCTGAAGCTGGAGATCGAGCGCGACACGCGCAGCCTGTGGCTGCTGGGCGTGCCGCTGCTGTTCCTGCTGTAGTTCCCTGGAGCGAGCGCCGTCTACTTGACCAGCCGGTTCAGACCGGCGGCGTCAAAGCACTCGGTGGTCTGCGCGTCCTGCGGCACGCAGTCGCCATCGGGCAGCTCACGTGCGCGGGACGACAGCTTCTCGATCGCCTGCCACAGCAGCATGATCTGATGCTCATGGCCCGAGGCGTTGTCGATCAGGCCCTTCATCGCCTGCGCCACCGGGTCGTCGCCCTGCGTCACGCCATAAGCCGAAAAGCCCATGCGGGCCGAGGCTGCCTCGCGCTCGGCGTCGGCCTTGCCTTCGATGATGCGCGCCGGGTTGCCCACCGCGGTGGCCCCGGCCGGCAGCGGCTTGGTGAGCATGGCGCCCGAGCCGATGCGCGCGCCCTCACCCACGGTGAAGCCGCCCAGCACGCAGGCATTGGCACCCACGATCACGCCACGCTCCAGCGTGGGGTGGCGCTTGGCGCCACGCACCAGCGAGGTACCGCCCAGCGTCACGCCCTGGTAGATGGTGCAGTCGTCGTGCACCTCGGCCATTTCGCCGATCACCACGCCCATGCCGTGGTCGATGAACACCCGGCGGCCGATGGTGGCGCCGGGGTGGATCTCGATGCCGGTGAGAAAACGCGCGACATGCGAGATGAAGCGCCCCAGCCAGTACCAGCGGGCGCGCCAGGCTGCGTGGGCCCAGCGGTGCATCACCAGCGCATGCAGCCCTGGGTAACAGGTGAGCACCTCCCACGACGAACGCGCGGCGGGGTCGCGTTCGCGGATGCAGGCGATGTCTTCACGCAGTCGGCTGAACATGGCGTTGGCTCTCGCGGCCCTTCCAGGGCCGTCTTCGGTCACGGCCGGCCAGTGTATGCGCCGCCCTGGCATCAGGTGCCAGGAGGGGCAAGCCGCGACACCGCCTTGGCCACGCCACGCAGGATGTGCACTTCCTCGGTCGTCAGCGCCGCGCGGTTGGCCAGCTGGTTCAGCCGCGGCATCAGCTTCTTGGGCGCAGCAGGGTCCAGGTAGCCGATGGCCACCAGCACCTCGCGCCAATGGGCCAGCAGGCCTTGCACCGCGGCGGCATCGGCCGGCGCCGGCTCGGCGGTGCGCGGCTGCACCGCAAAGCCGCCCAGCGCCTGCCGCCATTCATAGGCGATCACCTGCACCGCCTGCGCCAGGTTCAGCGAGCCGTAGGTCGGATCGGTGGGAATGCTCAGGCAGGTGTGGCAGCGGTAAACGATCTCGTTGGGCAGCCCATAGCGCTCGCTGCCGAAGACGAAGCCCATGCGTGCGCCCTGCGCCGCCATCTGCGCCAGATGCGGGCGCGGCGCGGCCGTGGGCGGGCCGAAGTCGCGCGGCGTCATCGCGGTGGCGCACAGGTGGTCGATGCCGTCCAGCGCCTCGTCGATCGACTCGACGATGCGCGCCCGCACCAGGATGTCGGCCGCGCCGCTGGCCATGGCCACGGTCTCTTCCTGGCTCAGCACGTCGGCAAAGCGGGGCTGCACCAGCACCAGGTCGGCAAAGCCCATCACCTTCATGGCGCGGGCGGCGGCGCCCACGTTGCCCGGGTGGCTGGTGTTGACCAGGATGAAGCGGCTGCCATCGCCACGCGGGGCGGCTTCGGTGGCAGGCGTCACGATGGCTTCAGGGGGCGTTGGCTCGGGCATGGTGCGTGGAAACGTTTCAGGCGGCTAAAATGCGCGGTTCTCTGGCCCCGCATTGTCGGCGCCACCGCTCTTTGCCTTCGCTGCTGCTCCATGTCCGCCCACGGCTTGCCGGCCGGGGCTCGTTCGTCCAACGACGTTTTTACACAGGTCGCCCATGTCCCAATCGCTGCACCCCATGCTCAACATCGCCATCAAGGCGGCACGCGCGGCGGGCGCGATCATCAACCGGGCCTCGCTCGACCTGGAGCAGCTGAAGATCAATCACAAGGGCCCCAACGACTTCGTCACCGAGGTCGACCAGGCAGCCGAAGAGGTGATCATCGACACCTTGCTGCAGGCCTACCCCAACCACGCCATCCTGGCTGAAGAGTCGGGCCGCAGCCGCGGCGCCAAGGACAGCGAGTTCGTCTGGATCATCGATCCGCTGGACGGCACCACCAACTTCATCCACGGCTTTCCGGTGTATTGCGTGTCCATCGCGCTGGCGCACCGTGGCCAGGTGCAGCAGGCGGTGGTGTACGACCCTACCCGCAACGACCTCTTCTACGCCAGCAAGGGCCGTGGCGCCTACCTGAACGACCGCCGCATCCGCGTCTCGCGCCGCACGCGCCTGTCCGACGCACTGGTGGGCACCGGCTTTCCGTTCCGCCGCGGCGACAACTTCAAGCGCTACATGAAGATGTTCGAAGAGGTGACGCAGGCCTGCGCCGGTGTGCGCCGCCCGGGCGCCGCCGCGCTGGACCTGTGCTACGTGGCCGCCGGCTACTACGACGGCTTCTTCGAGACCGGCCTGAACCCCTGGGACATCGCCGCCGGCTCGCTGATGATCACCGAGGCGGGCGGCCTGATCGGCAACTTCACCGGTGAGTCCGACTACCTCTACCAGCGCGAAGTGGTGGCGGGCAATGCCAAGGTGTACGCGCAGCTGGTCACCATCCTGGCGCCCTATACCCGCGTGATCAAGGCCGACGAAGCCGGCGCCGATGGCGTGGCCACCGAATCCGGCGACACCACGCCCGAGCAGGCCCTGGCCGCCAGCTTGGGCGCCGAAGCACCCGCCGCCGACGCCAAGCCCAAGCGCGGGCCAGTGCGCATCAAGAGGCAGCCGACGGCCGAGGAGTGAAGCCCGGCGTGGCCGGCCGGCGTGCCAACGCCGCCAGCCCGCCCACGCCGGCCAGCATCAGCAGCCAGGTGCCGGGCTCCGGCACTGCGCTGACGGCATCGATGCGGGTCACGTTGCCCACCAGCACCGGGCTGCCGTCGCTGCGGAAAAAGCCGAACAGCGCCGAGCTGAAGGCGCCGGCCTGCGGCGCCGCCCCCAGGGCGCTGGAGCTGACGCCGCCGGTGCCGCCTTCCAGCTCCACGCTCAGCCGGTAGTCGGCCAGCGGCGCATCACCGTCGGCCAGCCGCAAGCCGCGGCCGAACAGGGTCAGGTACCAGCTGTCGCCGCCCGGGTCGTCCACCACCGACACCAGGCTGTTGCTGCCGCTCGATGCCAGCTGCTGCTGGCTGCTGGCAAAGCGCTGGCCGCCGGGTGTCTGCACGCTGAAGTCAAAGCCGGTGATCAACGCGTCCACGCCGCCGTAGAGGCCGCGGCCCGGCAGGTGGCTGTGGTTGCGCGCGCCGCCGTCGAAGCTCAAGGTCAAGGTGTAACTGGCACCGAGCACGGCGGCGGCCGAATCGCCGAACACCACGTCACCCGTGATGCGCAGGCCGCCGGGGCTGGCCGATGCGCTGGTGGCTGCAAGAAGGCTGAACACAGCCGCACACATCCTGGTTAGCAAGTGCTTCCTCCGGTAACGAAGGCGCTCACGCTAACCGCGTGAAGTATTTCCTCAGGGCGTCAGATTTGTGAGGAACTGGCCAAACGTGAAGTAAGCCGCAGTTTGCGGCCTTCATCCGCCGATCGGCTGTGGCGTGCGGCGCCATGCGATCATCGCCGCCCCCTGCCCGACAGGGGCGCTGCGCAGCCGCCGCAGCCCCGAACGACCGACCCCAGGAAGCACCTTGCAGACCGAGCGCCCGACGCCGCCCGCCCCGCCCGCCAGCCCTGCGCGGGACCTCTCCGCGCACACCCCCATGATGGCCCAGTACCTGGCCATCAAGGCGGACTTCCCCGACGCGCTCGTCTTCTATCGCATGGGCGATTTCTACGAGCTGTTCTATGACGACGCGCGCAAGGCCAACCGGCTGCTGGACATCACGCTGACCACCCGCGGCCAGAGCGCCGGCCAGCCGGTGGTGATGGCCGGCGTGCCGGTGCACTCGGTGGAAAGCTATCTGGCCAAACTCATCCGCATGGGTGAGGCGGTGGCGATCGCCGAGCAGGTGGGCGACGTGGCCACCGCCAAGGGGCCGGTGGAGCGCAAGGTGGTGCGGGTGGTCACGCCCGGCACGGTGACCGACACCGAGCTGCTGAGCGAGCGGGTGGACAGCCTGCTGCT
>NZ_CAXFDV010000743.1:0-6263 GCF_964001545.1 uncultured Aquincola sp. | reverse complement strand
CAGGCGCGCGATCTCCACCGCCTCGTTGAGATTGGTGGCGATGGGCTTTTCGCAATAGACGTGCTTGCCGGCGTGGATGGCCTTGGCCAGCAGCTGCGGGCGCATCTGCGTGGTGCCGGCGTCGAAGAACACGGTGTCGGCCGGGTCGGCCAGCGCGGCATCCAGGTTGGTGCCGAAGCGGTTGATGCCATGGGCCCGCGCCAGCGCCTCGATCTTCTCGGCATCGCGGCCGATCAGGATGGGGTCGGGCATCACCTTGTCGCCGTTGCGCAGCTGCACGCCGCCCTGCGCGCGGATCGCGACGATGGAGCGGATCAGGTGCTGGTTCATGCCCATGCGGCCGGTGACGCCATGCATCACGATGCCGAGCCGTTGAGTGGCCATCTTCGAGTTCTCCGGTTTGGTTTATTGCGGGGACAGGCCGGCGGCCTTGACGAGCTTGGCGTTGGCCGCGATCTCGTCCTTGATGTACTGGTCGAACTGCTCGGGCTGCAGCGTCCAGGGGTCGGCGCCCAGCTTGGCAAAGCGCTCCTTCACCTCGGGCGAGGCCAGTGCCTTGGCCACTTCGTCGTGCAGGCGCTTGACGATCTCGCGCGGGGTCTTGGCCGGGGCCATCATCCCGATCCAGAAGTTGAATTCCGAGCCCGGCACGCCGGCCTCGGCCGTGGTGGGCACGTCGGGCAGCGCGGCCGAGCGCTTGGGCGAGCCCACCGCCAGCGCCAGCAGCTGGCCGTCCTTGATTTGGCCGATCACCGGCGCGATGGGCGAGAAGTAGTAGTCCACCCGGCCGCCCAGCACTTCGCTCACCGCCTCGGCCGAGCCCTTGAAGGGGATGTTGGTGGCTTCTATGTGGGCGGCCAGCTTGAACTTCTCGGCATTGAGGTGCGTGGCGCTGCCCTGGCCGGCCGAGGCGTAGTTGAAGCTGCCCGGCTTGGCCCGCGCCGCGGCCAGCAGGTCGGGCAGCGTCTTCACGCCCTTGGCGGGCGAGATCACCATCACGTTGGCCAGCGAGGCGATGGGCGTGATGCCCACGAAGTCGGCCTGCGTGTCGAACGGCAGCTTGGCGAAGGTCCAGGGGCTGACGGTGTGCGACGACGAATGGATGAGCAGCGTGTAGCCGTCGGGCGCGGCGGCGGCCACCATCTGCTGGCCGATGGTGCCGCTGGCGCCGCCGCGGTTGTCCACCAGCACCTGCTGGCCCAGGCTGGCGCTGAGCTTGTCGCTGATGGCGCGGGCCATGATGTCGGTGGTGCTGCCGGCCGCGAACGGCACGATCACCCGGATGGTCTTGCTGGGGTAGCCGTTGGCGCCCGGCCCTTGCGCGGCGGCCGGGCCGGCGGCGCCCAGCAGTGCGATGCCGATGGCGGTGGAGGACAGCGCCAGGGCGGCGCGGCGTACAAACTTCATCGCGGTCTCCTCGAACTTCTAATTCACCGTTTGGTGAATTGATTCTAGGAGGGCGGCGCGCGTGACGTACAGCCCGGCGGGGCTGGGAGTTACCCGGGGCTGGCAGCGGCCCGCCGCGGGCCGAAGCGGTGCTTCAGGGCAGCAGGTAGCCCAGGATCACGTCGCTCATGTGCGACAGGCGCTGCTGCAGCGCCTTGGGCGTCATCAGGTCGCGGCCGAACACCGCCGACAGCGTGTGGTTGTTCGACAGGTAGAAGTACGCCATGCCTGCGATGGACACGTACAGCTGCAGCGGGTCCACGCCGCCGCGGAAACTGCCCTCTCGACGACCGCGCTCCAGGATCTCGGCCAGGGTTTCGATCAGCGGGCTGTTGAGTTCCCGCGCGCGCTGCGAGTCGGCCAGGTGCCGGGCGCGGTGCAGGTTGGCGCTGTTGAGCAGGGTCAGGAACTCCGGGTGTTCCAGGTAGTAGTTCCAGGTGAACTCCACCAGCCGCCGCACGGCGTCGGCGGGCTTCTGGTCCAGCAGGTGCAATTCCTGTTCGGCGGCGCGGATGTCGCGGTAGGCCTGCTCCAGCACCGCGCGGAACAGCTGTTCCTTGTCGGTGAAGTAGTAGTAGATGAGCCGCTTGTTCAGCCCGGCCCGCTCGGCGATGCGGTCGACCCGGGCGCCGCCCAGGCCATGCTCGGCGAACTCGTCGCGCGCGGCGGCCAGGATGGTGGCCTGCGATCGGTCGGCGTCGCGCAGGCGCTCGTCGGTGGCGGGTGGAGACTCGGTGCTCATGGGCGCTGGAAGTGCCTGCAGTTAACTGTATGGTGAATTATCGGCTGAGCGCCTGCTGCCAGACGGCGGCAGGCGCTGGCCGATTGTCGGCGCCGCGTCGGCGCTGTCCGACGTGCGCTGGCGTGCGGCGCCGATACACGCCGGTACAGGCGGCGCGGAGCATCGGGTCTTGCACTGGCGGTGCTGTGTGCACGGCCGCCAGACCCACCCGCCGCCCAGCCAGGACCTGCCCGCATGCCCACTTCTTACGACGCCCGCCTCAGCGAAGGCACGCCGCACCCGCGTGGTGCGACCTGCATCGGCGATGGCGTCAACTTTGCGCTGTTCTCCGCCAACGCCACGAAAGTGGAGGTCTGCCTTTTCGATGAAAGCGGCCAGCAGGAGCTGGCGCGCATCGCGCTGCCCGAGTACACCGACGAGGTGTGGCACGGCCACATCGCGGGCCTGAAGCCCGGCCAACGCTATGGCTACCGGGTGCACGGCCCTTACGAGCCCGAAAAGGGCCACCGCTTCAACCCCAACAAGCTGCTGCTCGACCCTTATGCCCGCGCCCATGTGGGCGAGGTGCAGTGGCGCGACGAGCTGTTCGGCTACACCGTGGGCCATCCCGATGCCGACCTGAGCTTCGACGAGCGCGACAGCGCGCCCTTCGTGCCCAAGTGCGTGGTGGTGGACAGCAGCTTCGAATGGAAGATGCGCGAACGCGCCCGGGTGCCCTGGGACTGCACCGTGTTCTACGAAGCCCACGTCAAGGGCATGACCCAGCGCCACCCCCAGGTGCCCGAGGCCGAGCGCGGCACCTTCAAGGGCCTGGGCCATGAGGCGGTGATCCAGCATTTGAAGACGCTGGGCGTGACCAGCATCGAGCTGCTGCCTTCCCAGACCTTCCTGAGCCAGCCCTTCCTGCTGGACAAGGGTCTGAAGAACTACTGGGGCTACGACACCATCGGCTTTTTCGCGGTGCACCCCGACTACCTGTGCGAGCCCAGCGTCGACGAATTCAAGGAGATGGTCGACCGCTTCCACAAGGCGGGTCTGGAGGTCATCCTCGACGTGGTCTACAACCACACGCCCGAAGGCAACGAACTGGGCCCGACGTTGAGCTTCAAGGGCATCGACAACGCCAGCTACTACCGGCTGCTGCCCGACCAGCCGCGCTACTACATCAACGACACCGGCACCGGCAACACCGTGAACCTGAGCCACCCGCGGGTGCTGCAGATGGTGACCGACAGCCTGCGCTACTGGGTGACCGAGATGCAGGTGGACGGCTTCCGCTTCGACCTGGCCACCATCCTGGCGCGCGAGCCGTATGGCTTTGATGAAGGCGGCGGCTTCCTCGACGCCTGCCGGCAGGACCCGATCCTGTCCAGCGTGAAGCTGATCGCCGAGCCCTGGGACTGCGGCCCCGGCGGCTACCAGGTGGGCGGCTTTCCGCCCGGCTGGGCCGAGTGGAACGACCGCTTCCGCGACACCGTGCGCAGCTACTGGAAGGGCGAACCCGGCACCGCCGCCGCGCTGGCCGGCTGCGTGACCGCCAGCGGCGATACCTTCAACCGCCGCGGCCGCCGGCCCTGGGCCAGCGTCAACTTCATCACCGCGCACGACGGCTACGTGCTGGCCGACCTGGTGAGCTACAACGAGCGCCACAACGAAGCCAACGGCGAAGACAACCGCGACGGCCACAGCGACAACCGCTCATGGAACTGCGGCGCCGAAGGCCCGACCGACGACGAAGCCATCAATGCGCTGCGCGCCCAGCAGCAGCGCAACCTGCTGGCCACGCTGCTGCTGTCGCAGGGCACGCCGATGATGGTCGCGGGCGACGAATTCAGCCGCACCCAGCACGGCAACAACAACCCCTACTGCCAGGACAACGACATCTCGTGGCTGCAGTGGGAAGCGATCGACGAGCGCGGTCAGGCGCTGCAGGCCTTCACCCAGCGGCTGCTGGCGCTGCGGCGCGAGCTGCCGGTGCTGCGGCGTGGGCGCTTTCTCACCGGTCGCACCCATGAGGAACTGGGCCTGCGCGATGCCGTCTGGTGGACGCCGGCCGGCGAGGAGATGCAGCCTGGCCACTGGGAAGACGGCAACACCTTGTGCTTCGGCCTGACGCTGGACGGCCGTGCGCCCCGCACCCACCTGGAACGCCCGGCCGAGGACGCTTCGGTGCTGATGCTGTTCAACGCCTGGCATGAGCCGATCGACTTCACGCTGCCCGCGCCGCCGGAAGACGGCCGCCAGTGGGAGCTGGCGGTGGACACGGCGCAGCCTGATGCCTGCGGCGACCGCGTGGAAGGCGGCACGATGCGCCAGATGGCGGGCCGCTCGCTGCTGCTCTTCATCTCTCGCTGATGCCTGTCCCGCGCCTGCCGCCCCCACGCTTGCCGGGGCCGCGGGCACGGGCGGGAATGGCATTTGCCCCCTGTTGCGCAGGCGCATGCATTGGCAGCGGAGGTCGATATGGAGTGGCAATACGAGCTCGTCCAGGACGCAGATCTTCTGTGGCGCTGGGCGATGGTCTCGGATCAGCAGCGGTCGCTGACGACGATGGAGGTGTCGCTGGTGGCCTTTCCCACCCGGGGCGAGGCGCACGAGGACCTGCAGGTGCAGCTGGCCGGCCGCTGGGACAGCCGCGGCCACCTGCAGATACCGGCGACACATGTGCAGAAGCTGGTGCGCGGTGTGGCCTGGCACCGCCCCGAATGCGGTGGCCTGGTGGACGTGGCCATCATCAAGCACCCGCGCGACGCCACCGGCTGCAACTGGAACATCGGCCCGATGAGCGGCCTGTGTTGCGAGCAATGCAAGGCGGCGTTGATCGAAGAGATCAACGTGCTGCGCCAGTGGTACTCGGTGCCTGACGGCATCTGACTTTCCAGCGAAGGAGACCCCCATGCCCAGCACCGACTGGTCTGCCAAGCGAGAGCGGCAGTACGAGCACATCAAGACCAGCCTGAAAGACCGCGGCAAGCCGACGAAGGTGGCTGAAGAGATCGCCGCCCGCACGGTGAACAAGGAACGCGCCCAGCACGGCGAATCCAGGACCGCCAGCAAGTCGTCGGTCCACGACGTCTCCCCCAGCCACCGCGGCGGCCAGCGCTCGCACACCGGCGAGGGCGGCCGCACCTATGCGCAGCTGTACAACGAGGCCAGGCACAAAGGCGTGAAGGGGCGGTCGAAGATGAGCAAGCAGGAGTTGCTGGAGGCGGTGGGGCGGTAGGGCGTCCGGCTGTCGGGCGTCACGCTCGGCTCTCCGCGCCCCGGATGCCGATGCAGTTGCCCCATGGATCCCGGACTTGGCACATCACACGATCATTTTCGATCGCCATGGGACCGCGGTACAGGACGGCGCCCTGAGACTGGAACCAGGCCAGCACCGAGGTGAAATCGGGAACTTCCCAGTACGGCACCGTGCCCGCTGCCCCTGAGGCGACCTTGTCGTCGGCGGGCACGAACTCGAGCTGGACGCCTCCCAGGCGCAGCGTTTCCAGGCCAGGGATAGCCTGGACGTGGATCGCATCGCGGAATGCGTTCTGGTACCAGGCCCGGGCGGCGGCTGGATCTGCCGCGTGGATCATGAGTGCGATCAACTGGGTCATCGAAGTTCCTCTCGGGCACCGGCATCGTGATGGTTGGAAGGGCTGTGTTTGTACAATATTAAGTACAACGAAGGAGTGCCGCATGGACGCCATCACCTACAGCGCCGCCCGCGCCAATCTGGCCAAGACCATGGATCGGGTGTGCGAGGACCACGAACCGTTGATCATCACCCGCAACGGACAGCAGTCGGTGGTGATGCTGTCGCTGGATGACTTCCAGGCGCTCGAAGAAACCGCCTATCTGCTGCGCAGCCCGGCCAACGCCAGGCGCCTGTTGTCCGCGGCCTCTCAACTCGCTGCAGGCCAGGGCGTCGAGCGTGATCTGGCGCCGTGAAGCTGGTGTTTGCCGATGAGGCCTGGGACGACTACCTGCAATGGCAGAAGCAGGATCGCAAGATGGTGGAGCGCATCAACCGTCTGATTCAGGAAGTCAGGCGCGAGCCGTTCTCAGGTGTCGGCAAGCCCGAGCCGCT
>NZ_CAXFDV010000742.1:0-5223 GCF_964001545.1 uncultured Aquincola sp. | reverse complement strand
CAGGCCGGCCGAGCTGCCGATGGCAAAGCCGATGAGGTCGCGCCGCAGGCTGGCACCCAGGGCCGCGGCCAGCTTGCCGCTGGTGACCTGCTCCACCGCGGTGGCCCACACCTTTTCGGGCGGCACCAGCAGCGGCGAAGTGGTCCAGCCCCAGCGGGTGGCCAGCCACCAGGCAGCCAGCAAGGCGGCGGGCAGCACCCAGCCGCGCAGCGGGCGGGGGATGAGGGTGCGTGCCATCACAGCCCCTCCTTGCGCCAGCCCAGCAGCCGCTGCTCCACCAGGGCCAGCAGCTTGTCGAGCAGCACCCCCACCGCGCCCACCACCACCACCGCGGCCAGCACCACGTCCAGCTGGAACAGCTGGCGGCCGAACACGATCATGTAGCCCAGGCCTTCGCTGGAGGCCAGCAGCTCCACCACCACCAGCGCCAGCCAGGCATGGGTGAGGCCGTAGCGCACACCGTTCCAGATCGGCGCCAGCGCCGCCGGAAACACCACGCGGCTGAGCATCTGCCAGCGCGAGAAGCGCAGCACCCGGCCCACCTCGATGTAGCGCGTGGGCACGCCCTGGATGCCCTTGTAGGTGTTGAGCGCGATGGGCACCAGCGCCGCCTTGCTGATGAGGATGATCTTCAGCGCCTCGTCGATGCCCACCAGCAGCATCAGCAGTGGCAGCCAGCCCAGCACCGGCACCTGGCTGAAGGCCTTGAAGGTGGGGTAGAGGTAGTCCTTGACCGTGGGCGACAAGCCCATGGCCACGCCCAGCAGCAGCCCGCCGGCCAGACCCACGCCAAAGCCGCCCAGCACCCGCAGCAGGCTCACCTGCAGGTGGGCCCACAGCTCGCCGCTGCGCGCCGATTCCGCCAGCGTGAGGGCCACCGCCTCGGGCGAGGGCAGCACCTGCGGCGCGATCCATTCGTTCTGCGCCGCCAGCCACCACAGCGCCAGCACCGCCAGCGGCACCGGCCAGGCCAGCAGCCAGCGGCCGACGGCCAGCCGGGGCAGGCGCCAGCGCGGGGCCGTGAAGCGGGGCACGACGGCCACGCCGCGGTCCAGCCCGATGTGCAGAGGTTGTTCCATGCTCAGGCTCCCAGTGCCTTGCCATCGGCCTGGTACACAGGCCAGTAGTTCTGCAGGCCCTGCTGGCGCAGGGCAGTCTGCAGGTAACGGGTGTCGATCCAGCCTTCGACGTCGAAGCGCTTGCGGCTGAGCTTGAAGCGGTAGGTCTGGGCCTCGGCGTCCTTGTAGCGGGCCACCAGGAAGGGGTCGAAGTTGGGGTTCAGCCGCACGCGCAGCGGCTCGCCGGCGTAGTCTTCCCTCCAGTGCTCGTACGGTGTGCCGGCACGGGCCCACAGGCGCAGCACCTCCTCGCGGTGGGCCTCGTCGGACGACCAGCGCGCGGTGCGCACCGCCGCATCCACCAGGCGCTGCACATGCTGCGGATGGGCAGCGGCGTAGGCGTCGGTCACCAGCACATGGCTCTGGCGGGTGAACACCGGCGAATCGCCCTTGCTGGCGTAGAGCACGCGCACCTGGCCCTTGTCGCGCAGGCGCAGGATGTCCATCGCGCCAATGGCGGCATCGATGTCGCGGGTGGACAGTGCGGCCAGGTAGCCGGCGGTGTCCAGGTTCAGGATCTTCAGGTCCTTCTCGGCCAGGCCCTGCGCTTCCAGCAGCCGCAGCGCCGGCAGGTGCATGTTGGTGCCGCGGAACAGCGACACCCGCTTGCCACGCAGGTCGGCCACGGTCTTGAGCGGGGAATCGGGCGGCACGCCGATGTAGAGGTTGCTGCGCACCCCGGTGGCCAGGATCAGCCGCGTCTGGAGCCCGGCCGAGCGGGCCACGATGGCCGGCAGGTCGCCCTGGAAGGCGAAGTCCAGCTGGCCGGTGGTCAGGGCCTCGTTCACGGCCGGGCCGGCGCCTTTGAAGAACAGCCACTCCACCTTCACGCCCTCGGGCTGAAAGGCTTCTTCGATCCAGCCCTTGGCATGGGCGATGGCCATGGAACTGCCGGCGATGCTAGGCGGCTGGCCGACGGCCGGCTGCGCCACGCCGATGCGCAGCGTGTGGGTCGCGGCCTGTGCGCGGGCCCCGCCGGGCAGGCCCAGGCTGGCGGCGCCACCGGCGGCCAGGCGGCGCAGGGCGCCGCGTCGTGTGAGCGTCATCGCGGGCTCCTTCAGCGGGCGGCGGCGAGCTTGCTGCCGGCCAGTTCGCCATCGGCCGCGTACTCGGGCCAGTAGCCTTCGAGCTTCAGCTCTTTCAGCGCCACGTCCAGGTAGCGGCGGTCGAACCAGCTGTCGATCTCGGGCACGCTGCGGGTGAGCTTCAGCGCATGCGCCTCGGCCGCCGCGTCCTTGTAGCGGGCCACCAGGAAGGGGTCGAGCAACGGCGACACCCGCACCCGCAGCGGCTGGCCGATGAAGTCCTCGCGCCAGAAGCGCTCGGGCAGCTCGGCCTTGCCCCACTGCGCGAACAACTCGCCGCGCTGCTGCTCGTCGGAATAGGCGCGCGCCGCCTTCACCACGGTGTTGACCACGCGCTGCACCACCTGCGGATGGCGCTGGGCAAAGTCGTCGGTGACCAGCAGCACCGTCTGCCGCGTGAAGCGGTAGCTGTCCTGCGCGGCCGACCACACCACCTTGGCCGCGCCCTTCTCGCGCAGCGCAAACAGCTCCACATACCCAAAGGCGGCGTCGATGTCCTTGGTGACCAGCGCCGCCTGCGCGCCTGCGGTGTCCAGGTTGATCAGCTTGAGGTCGGTTTCCTTCAAACCCTTGGCGGCCAGCGCGCGCACCGCGGCCAGGTGCAGGTTGGTGCCCTTGAACACCGCCACCCGCTTGCCCTTGAGGTCCTCCAGCCGGGTGATGGTGGAGTCGGGCGGCACGCCCAGGTACAAGCCGTTGCGCACGCCGCTGCCGACGATGATCTTCGTCTTCACGCCACCGGCACGGTGCACGATGCTGGGCAGGTCGCCCTGCCACGCGAAGTCCAGCTGCTTGTTGACCAGTGCCTCGTTCACCGCCGGGCCGGCGCCCTTGAAGAAGATCCACTGCACCTGGATGCCGTCACGCTCGAACTCCTTCTCGAGCAGGCCCTGCGCATTGACGATGCCCACCGTGGAGCCGCCGGTGCGCGGTGGTGTGCCCACACCGCCGTTGGCCACGCCGATGCGCACCACATTCGGGTTCTGGGCCTGGGCAGCCAGGGTGAAGAGGGCCAGCGCCAGGGAAGCGAACCCCAGGCCCAGCCAGCGTTGCAGTCTCATGTCGGCATCCCTCGTTGAAAGCGTTGGATGCACGATAGGCAGCTTGCCTAGACAGGTGAACGTTTCATTTCAACTTTGGATATGCAGGTCCAGGCCCGCCTGCTGCAAACGCAGCAGCAGCCGCTGGCGCAGCAGCGCCAGCACCGGGTTGTGCTGCAAACGCGGCAGCGGCACGGGTGCGTCCCAGGTCAAGGCGCCGCCTTCCAGCAACAGCACCCGGTCGGCCAGGTTCAGCCAGGCCGCCGGCTGCCGCGTGGCCAGCACCAGGGTGCTGCCGCTGTGGCGCAGCGCATGGCGCACCAGCAGCCGCAGGCCGGGCGCGGCCGTGGGCGGCAGGCCGCTCAACGGTTCATCCAGCAGCAGCGCGGGTGCGGGGCGGGCCAAGGCCAGGGCCAGGGCCGCCAGGCGGCGCTGGGCAGGCGCCAGCCGCCACACGCGTTGCAAGGCGTGGCTGCCCATCCCCAACGCCTGCAAGGCGCGCAGCGCCTGCTGTGCCGCCTGCTGGCGGTCGGCACCGCGGGCGTGAGCCAGCAGTTTTCGCCAGGGGCGCAGCCCGTCGGGGCCGCTGCCCGGCGGGCCCAGCTGCTGCACGTCGTGCCGCCAGCCGTCGGCCTGCGCCCGCTGGCACAACTGCTGCAGCAGCCGGCTCTTGCCGCTGCCGGGCAGGCCGGTCACCAGCACCAGCTGGCCGGCGGCCAACTGCAGGTCCAGGCCATCGGGCTGTGTCTGCAGCCGCAGCACCAAGCCGGCCGGGCCGCCGCACCAGGCGGGCTCGTCCAGCTGGCGCCGAAAGCGCAGCAAGGCCTCGGGCAGGCCCGGCGGCCGCGGTGCCGGTGGCGCCGGTGCGGCCGGCGCCTGGAACGGGGTGAGGGGCATGGCCCCACCCTAGGCAGCCCGCACCGCGCGGGCAACGAAGCGATTCGTGGATGCTTATGCGCCAGCCAGGTAGCGCTGCGCCGGCTGGTGGCTCGACAGCTGCGGCGCCAGCGCCTGCCGTGCGGCCTCGTACGTCTGCCAGGCCTGCTCGTCGTGCAGCGATGGGATGGTGACCGCTTCGTTGCGGTCGAAGCCCACCAGCGCCGCGTCCACCAGGTCGTCGGCCCGCATCACGATGTGGCTGGGCAGGTGCTCCACCGGCAGGCCGCCCAAGGCCCAGAAGTCGGTGGCGGTGGCACCGGGCAGCACCGCCTGCACCCGCACGCCCTGCGCCGCCAGCTCATGCCGCAGCGACTGGCTGAAGGCCAGCACGAAGGCCTTGCTGGCGCCGTACACGCCGTTGAGCGTTTCGGGGGCAATGGCCACCACCGACGCGATGTTGATGAGGGCGCCGCGACTGCGGGCCACGAAGCCGGGCACGGCCGCATAGGCCAGCCGCATGGGCGCGGTGACGTTGAGGTGGATCATCTCGGTCATGCGCGCCACGTCGCTTTGCAGCAGCGGCGTATGGGTGCCGATGCCGGCGTTGTTCACCAGCAGCGTGATGCTGGCGTCCTGCCGCAGCTTGTCTTCCACGGTGGCCAGCGAGGCGGCGTCGCCCAGGTCGGCGGTGAACACCTCCACCGCGCGGCCGGTGCGGTTGGTGATGTCGTCGGCCAGCCGGTCCAGTTTCTGGCGGTTGCGCGCCACCAGGATCAGGTCGTAGCCCCGGCGGGCCAGGCGGTCGGCGTACAGCGCGCCGATGCCCGAGGAGGCGCCGGTGATGAGGGCGGTGCCCAAAGATGCGGAGTCGGAGGCGGTCATGTCGGTCCTCTTGCGGTGGGGGTTGCGATGACCCGGACTGTGCGCCGCAAACCCGATGGCGCAAATGACGTATACAGTCATGATTCGAGACATCGGAGGACAAGCACCATGCACCGCGTCGGCTACATCCTGTCGGAAGGTTTCCAGATCCTGGCCATCGGCACCCAGGCGGTGTTCGAGTTCGCCAACCTGGTGGCCGGCGAGCCCTTCTACGAGGTG